>JBMYYT010000028.1:0-16253 GCA_049609665.1 Flavobacteriales bacterium
TAATTTTACAGGAAATGATTTATCATATCATATCGAGAGAGAATTAAAGATAAGGACTGTTGGACTTGCTTTGCTAACAGAGAAAGAGTTATCTAAAACTATTTCTCTTGGAATAAGGGTCTCTTTAAACAGTTTAATTAAAAACGAAATTAATGGAAACTTAATTGACAGATTAGAAATAAGCAATTCAAGATTTATATTAAGGGAACAACACAAAACAGGCGTTACAAGACTTTTATTAATACCTGAATTATATTTACATAAAAACATTTATAAAGGTTTAGACCTAATGATTGGATGTAAATTCAAATTTTACAATGAGCCGTTTGAGGGGGGTAAAGAATTTTATTCATTAGAGGTTGATTCAAGGTCAAAAACGGTTTTTAGTTATACAATCGACACTTACCAAACAGGCTTCTTTTTCGGAGCCAGTTACACCTTCCAACTCCCCAAACTAAGAAAATCAAAAGTGGAGTAACTCCACGTTGTTTAATTCGGCAATTAACCCTAATTTTATCCAACCAAAAATTAGGTTACAATGAATTTGATAGAAGAATTGACATGGAGAGGCATGATTCACGATATGATGCCAGGAACGGAAGAACAATTAACCAAGGAATTAACCTCTGGATATGTAGGATTTGACCCTACTGCCGATTCATTGCATATAGGAAATTTAGTTCCAGTAATGTTACTCAAATTTTTGCAATTATCAGGAAACAAACCTATCGCTTTGGTAGGTGGAGCAACAGGAATGATTGGTGATCCAAGTGGAAAATCTGCGGAAAGGCAATTACTTTCTGTAGAGGATATCAACCACAATTTGAATTGTCAGAAAAAACAATTGGAACAATTTCTTGATTTTGATTGTGGAGAAAACTCTGCAGAAATAGTAAACAATTACGATTGGTTTAAAGACGTAAATTTACTTGATTTTATTCGTGATACTGGGAAACATATTACTATCAGTTACATGATGAGTAAGGATTCGGTAAAGTCACGATTAGAATCTGGAATGTCATTTACGGAGTTCACTTACCAGCTGATTCAAGGCTATGATTTTTATCATTTGTACGAAAACAACAATTGTAAATTACAGATGGGAGGAAGTGACCAGTGGGGAAATATTGTAACTGGAACGGAATTAATAAGAAGAAAAGCAAGAGGAGAAGCATTTGCACTTACAGCCCCATTAATTAAAAAAGCAGATGGGTCAAAATTCGGAAAGTCGGAAGGGGGAAATATATGGTTGGATCCTGAAAAGACATCTCCTTATAAATTTTACCAATATTGGTTAAATTCAAGCGATGAGGATGCTGAGAATTTCATTAAAGTTTTCACTCTTCTTGACAAAGAAACAATTGACAATCTGATTAATACACACAAAGAAGCACCTCATTTAAGAGTGCTACAAAAAGAATTAGGAAAGGATATAACTTGCCGAGTTCACTCTGTGGAAGATTATGAAAACGCTGTTAAAGCATCAGAAATTCTATTTAAAAAAGGACAAGAGGCTGTTGAAGGGTTGAAATCCTTATCGGGTAATTTGATAAAAGATATTTTTGAAGGTGTTCCGCAAGCAACATTTTTAAAATCGGAATTGATAAACGGTATAGATGTTGTATCTGCCTTAGTAGAGAAAGGAAACTTTCTTTCTTCAAATGGAGAAGCACGGAGAGAATTAAAACAAAATTCCATAAGTGTGAACAAGGAAAAGGTAACTGACACAAAAGTATTGGGCGAAGATGATTTGATAGGGGGGAAGTATATTTTGTTACAAAAAGGAAAGAAGAATAATTATTTAATCACAGTAGAGTAAATCCCATCTCTAACTCTTCCCAAAGGGAAGATAACTTTGGTTTTTAGAAAAATTCCTTTTGCAACACCAAAAATCACTATATTGAAATAAATTTGATAATAATATACTTTTCCAACAAAGTCCTTCCCTTTTTTGGGAAGGATTTAGGATGGGAGAAAACAAGAATAAAACCAATTAGTAGAGCATGTTAAGACAACATTTATCACAAAAGCTTTCACAAAAGCTATCTCCTCAGCAAATTCAGTTAATGAAATTGTTGCAGGTGCCTACTGTCGAATTGGAACAAAGAATTAAAGATGAAATTGAGGAAAATCCTGCGTTGGAGGAGGGAAACCAAAAAGAAGACGATGAGTTTAAAAACGATGAATTTGAAGAAGATTTGTCGGACTCTCGAGATGACTTTGACGTGAGTGATTATTTGGATAGTGAATCTCATTATTCAACAAAATCGAACAATTATGCTGATCCCGAGGAGGAAAACAACATTCCTATTTCTGGAGGAAAAACGTTTCAAGAAAGATTAACAGCTCAAATTTCATTGAGATTAAGAGAGCCAAGAAAACTTACTATAGCTCAAAACATAATAGGAAACTTAGATGAGTCAGGTTATTTAAGAAGAGAATTAATGAATATTTCGGATGATTTGGCATTTATGTTTAACATAATGGCCGAAGAACCAGAGATAGAGGAAGTGCTGTATGAAGTTCAGGATTTGGATCCTGCAGGAATAGGAGCAAGGGATTTGAAAGAATGTTTGTTGATTCAGTTGGAAAGAAAACAACAATTACATCAAGAAGACGAGGGATTACTTGAAGATGCTATCAATTTGATTGAAAATCAATTTGAGGCGTTTACAAAAAAGCATTATTCCAAAATCATTGATAGACTCGGTTTTGACGAAGAAAGACTAAAAGAAATCATAGAAGTAGTAACCAAATTAAATCCTAAGCCAGCAGGCTCAATCAAAGAATCTTCTTTACCGGCTCAGCACGTTATTCCTGATTATATTCTAACAGAAGAGGAAGATGGGTTAAACTTGGTTTTAAATGCAAGGAATGCTCCTCAATTGAGAGTGAGCCATACTTACGCCAATATGCTTGACACTTACGATAAAAGTAAGAAAACCAAGCAGGATAAAGAAGCTGTAATGTTTATCAAACAGAAGCTGGATTCGGCTTCATGGTTTATTGATGCGATTAAGCAAAGACAGCATACCATGATGAGCACGATGGAAGCTATTTTGGATTATCAAAAAGATTATTTTTTAAGTGGAGATGAGACGAAGTTAAAACCAATGATACTGAAAGATATTGCGGATATAGTTGAGCTTGATATTTCAACAGTCTCACGTGTTACTAACTCCAAGTATATTCAAACTCCCTTTGGGACATTTTTATTAAAATCTTTTTTCTCAGAATCACTTTCAACGGATTCTGGAGAGGATGTTTCTACCCGAGAGGTGAAGAAAATATTGCAAAACATTGTGGAAGATGAAAATAAATCAAAACCATTAACTGATGGCGTTTTAGCGGAGTTATTAAAGGATAAAGGCTATAATATTGCAAGGAGAACTATTGCTAAGTACAGAGAGCAGTTGGGAATTCCAGTGGCAAGATTAAGAAAAGAACTGTAGGATTTTGAATAGTATCGCAAAAGTAATTTCAATTATTCTCAATCCATTTATAATGCCTTTATTGGGTGTTATTTTAATGTTCAAGTATCATGGATATTATTCAATTGTATACAGATCGGAATTCGCAAACGCTCTGATATTATTAGCTTTAATACTTACATTACTCTTTCCTTTTATATCAATTTTTGTGCTTTATAAATCGGGATTAATATCTGATTTAAATTTAACCAAAAGAAAAGAAAGGGTTGTTCCCGCTTTGATTACGGTTGGATATTATTTTGGTTTCTATTATTTTTTACGACAATATAGTGAAATAGACGAAGCAATTTTATCAGGTTTTTTGGGAGGCTGTATAGCTCTGTTAATTAGTATTTACATTACTAAATATTGGAAAATCAGTCTTCATGCTCAAGGTGTAGCCTCATTAGCTGGATTTTTTATAGGAGTTACAGAAGTAACTTATATTTCTCACACTTCAATGAGTTTATATTTAATATTGGCAATAGGTCTTGTGAGTTCGAGCCGATTGTTTCTTCATAAACATACCACGCAGCAAGTTGCAGCAGGAGCGGTATTAGGATTTATAGTTCCCTATGTTTTTGTGGTTCTGGGATGGTATATTTGATTCAATCAAAATGAAACCTTCGGTAGTCAACATTTAAACTATCCAGCAATACGAATGTCTTGATTTTATTGTTTCGAATTAAGTAATGATGTTCCTTTATTTCCTCGGCATTTGGATAATAGGCACCCTCATCTTCTCCTATGATTAATATGTTACTGAAGGTTATTTTATCGTATTCAAACATTTTCCAGGTTCGTCTTTCGTACTTAGGATATAGTGTTTTTGGAAAATCCATCTCACAAGTCACACAAGCATAGTTGATTGTTTCACGATTGGGATAGTTTCTGATAATAATTAATTCCACACCATGCTTTTTACTCAATTGATTAAGTTCGGTACAGGTGGAGTGAATTGCTGGAATTGAAGATACCGAAACAATATGAGGTCTCGTAAAATCAACGTTGTCAAGTATTGACTCCTCCAGAACAGTTAATTTATAAGTGAATAATGTAATTGGCAAAAGAAGAAACAGGAATAAAAATTTTCGATTGATTTTCGGCACAAAAGAGAGGCTAATTGCAATTAAAATGGGCAACCCTAAATACATTCTTGACTTTGAAAAAAACACCGAATCAAAACCGTCATGAACTTTTTCGAAGCAAGTTGTTAAAACTAAAAGAAATGGAATAGTGATAAAGAACATTCCTAAAGCAACTTTCTTTTTTATCATGAAAAACACACCAAGAATTAGGGATAGAACTACATAGATATATCCATTTTTCCAAAAAACTGGAGAAACCCAGTTATAAAATGAATCCAAATTATTTAATCCTTTAGTTAAATTTTCCAAGGAATATTTAAGCTCATAATAATGAATGTTATTCGCTGGATTAAGCACATAGAAATAATTAACCCAAAAGTGAAATGCGAAACCAAGACCGATACCTAAAATCACAAAAAGATAAAACTTTTGGTTCTTTAAATTTTTAAAAAATAAATAAGCCAAACAAGGTATTGAAATGATTACTGAATTTGGATTAACAGAGAAGGCAAAAACCATCAAAAAGCCAAAAATGAAAAACCATTTATTTGATGGATAAAAAAGAGACACAGCACCAATTGAAGCGAAAAACACGCCTGTTACAAATCCACGAGGAATGGCAGTAATCATGGAATATTCAATTGAGAGCAATAAAGGAATTGAGAGAATTAGAATTCCAGCGATTGCATTTTTTTTAACGTAAGTTAGCCAGGATATTAGAATGAAAGGAGTTAAAGCAAAAAAGCTTGTGACTATGGGCAGAGCCATATAGTTTGGAACTCCCAGCCGATAAAGAGGCATGGCAAACAAAGCTTCTAACATGGTACTGTAATTTTGACCATAAAATCTTGGTTCATGAAATACGCCATTGGCATAATCCATCAATCCATTCCACATTACAGTTTGATCATTGTCAGTATATTGAAAACTAAACTTCACTAATATTAAATACCGAAACACCACGATAGCGATTAGTATAGAAATATAGATAAAAAGATGTATGGATTTGATGTGTTTCATAGGTTATGAACTACAAACTTTATTCTTGTTCAGCTTTTATCTCAGGAGATTTCAGAACTTTTCCATCATAAAAAACATTAATTGTGTTTTTCTCGCCATTTTGATAAAATGTAAATGTTGCAAATATGGAATCGAATCCCTTATCCTTTCCAATTTTATAGGCATTGTTTACGTAGTTGAAAATAGTTTTTGTTGCCTCAAAAGCGGTTTTTGTAGGATTATTGGTGATATGAACCTTCCTCATTTCTTCATAAGATTTAGTTCGAAGTTCTTTGAAGAATTTTTTTCTCGCCTCGTTATTTATTTCATCTTTGTACCAGCCCTCCCAAAACCATTCGTTTTTCTTTTCGTTCATGTTTTTATACATATACATCAGGGTATCTGGCAATGGAAGTTCAAGCAGTAATGTTTTGGAAACCACTTCTCCATTAATAATAGAGTCAATTTTTTCTGAGCGAATTATATCGTTTGCTCTATAGCCAATTTCGGATATAAATGAAATGGTAATATTTTTATTTTCATTTCCTAAGGTCAAATAGTTTCCGTCAATTTTTAAATTTCCTTTTTGATGCACAATAATTTTATCACGTATCGAGATTTTATCCCCACTTATTAATCGTCCCATATCTACTGAGGATTTTTGAACTTCTATATTGTTGGTGGAATTTCCTCCACCGAGCCATGAGCAAGATTTCACATTAATTATGATTAATAAAATCACAACTAAAGCTGCAACAAGTAATATTCGGTTTACGGTTTTCATGACAATTAGTTATTGAGACACAAATTTAACTAAAAAACCCATCACGAGCCTTCGTGATGGGTTTTTGATTAATTATATGTTTAGGAGATTAAAAAGGCAAATCAGCTTCCTCTTTTTTCTTTGTCTTTTTTTCATCACTTGGTTTTGCTCCCATGAGTAAAAGTTCATTGACTAATACTTCAGTAGTATACCTTTTATTGCCGTCTTTATCTTCCCATGATCTTGTTGTTAATCTTCCTTCTATTCCTATTTCACTTCCTTTATTTACATATTTTTCAATAATTTCAGCAGTCTTTCCCCACGCAACTAAGTTGTGCCAATCTACGCTATCAGTCCATTCGCCTTGTGCGTTTTTATATTTATAGTTTGTAGCCATACTGAAGTTTGCCACTGTCTTTCCCGAGTCAAGGTGTTTTACTTCAGGAGTTTGTCCTAATCTTCCAATTAATTGTACTTTGTTTCTTAAATTATTCATAATGTATTGTGTTTTCTTCCACCCAAGGGTAGGTTCGTTATATGTCTTCAAACCTCGTTGTTTGTTTCGACAGTGCAAATATGCGACAGGCTCAATATTTTATTCGGGTGGTAAGCGCTTGTTTTCGTTTACTTTCGGTTACAAACGTTTGTAGTCGTTTGCAACCGAGTAATATTTTTGTATATTGTGGCGATAATAACCTGTAAATCAATAAATTTTTAAATTTAATTATGATGGAAAAGCAATGTTTGGAATGTGGAGAAAAAGTGATGGGAAGAGCCGATAAAAAGTTTTGTTCGGATTATTGTCGTAATTCTTACAACAATAAAATTGATAAGGGAGACAAAAATTTAGTTCGAAATATCAATAATAGGTTAAAGAAAAATTATAAAATCCTATCAGAATTAAACCCAAATGAAAAAGGTAAAACTCATCGAGACAAACTTATTGGAAAGAACTTCGATTTCAACTATTTTACCTCAATTTATAAAACCAAAAAAGGAGCAGTCTATTACTTTGTTTACAATCAGGGTTATTTGGAATTGGAAAACGGATACTATATGCTGGTTAGGAAATACGATTAGCACAAAGTTTTTTTTAACATTTTATTAAGGAAAATTTTGTAACTTGTGTGCTCAATCAAAAAAACAAACTAATGAAAACATCAAAACTTACTATTTTCAAGTACATTTCACTTTCTATTTTAGGGCTTGGATTAGCTTTATCCAGTTGTAAAAAAGAAGAGTCAAATACAGATCCAGAACCAAAAACTAATCCGGCATCTGAGCCAACTATTGTCCACAAGAAAATACAAGTACCTATTGTTGTAAAAGCAACAGGAGAAAACTGCCCACCATGTGGAAGTTGGGGATGGACAGATTGGATAAATTTGTCAAATGACTTGGCTGGCAAGGCTTTTTGTTGGGCTAATTATGCAGGGGGTTACGCACCAGCTAATGGATTTAGAGGAAAAGAATTGAGAGCACCAACCTCAGATGCCGCAGCCTTTTTGGGGAGATTTTCAGGAGTTACTGGGTACCCAAATTTTGTTACAAATATGACAAGTGCAGGGACTTCTTCATCTGATGCGAAAATTGCTGCGGAAGCTTCAATTGCAAATACAGATATAAAATTGTCTGCTGGATTCAAACATAAAATTGAGGGAAATACATTAACTATTGAGGCCCAAACAAAAGTATGGGAGAATGTAACTGGAACATACTATATGGGAGCATATTTGGTTGAAAACGATATTACTGCTTACCAAGCTGGATCTGTGGCAGGAGGAGCAAACGCTAAACACCATTTAGTTTTTAGAGGTTCATTATCAAGCTCTTCTTGGGGAGAAAAAATTATTGATGGTTCAGCTGACCAAGATATGATTTTGAACAAAACATATTCTGTTGAAATTCCATCTGGATACAATAAAGACAACTTTACTTACGGAATAATTATCTGGAAAAAAGTTGGAGGAACGTACCAATATGTTAATGCAGCAACAAATCAAGTAGCTCATTAAAAAGAAATAGTTTCAAGAAAATATTTAATCCCGTATGATAATATTGTACGGGATTTTTTATTTTACAATAACTGTCATTGTATCTGCAGCGAATGCACTAAAGTTTCCGAGTGCATTGTTAGTCCAATTACTTACTGGATTTGCCGGAGTTGCAGCATCACCAAAAAGCAATTCGTCAATAGCAAAGAAATAATCATAAGCTTGTTTATCCAAAGAGAAAAGGTACATAACAACAGTGTCTCCCAATTGAGCAACATCAGCGTTAAATATCGGGAAAACAATTCTGTTTCCATCCACAAATTGATCATCAAGCAAAGTTAAATCTTCCACAGTTCCATATCGAACACCCGCAATTTCCTGTTCTATTCGGTAATAGTTTTCAACTCCAGCAGGATCTTCCACTTCAATGAACAATCTATACCCTTCATCTCCAAACGGTGAGGCAGCTTCAAATTGAAATGAAACGGTATCAATCTCTACTATTTGGGGCATGGTGGTAGTAGCCTCGTAAGAAGTTCCGTCTTCGGTAATGGTTAAACTGTAAGATTTATTATCTAAAGCATTATAACCTGGTAACTCATAAAATCCGTTTCCAAGATTGGTTAACGTGCTTGTTCCGGTTCCATCGTCTAATAACACAGTTGCATTAGTAATGTCCTTCACAGTGTTTTCTCCAAAAAAGTTACCCGATTTGGTTACTTTTACTCTGAAATCATTAGATCCACTAACAAGTTTTGCATCAATAGAAGTTCGTTTGTCCGCATCATCCAATTCAATATCAATGATTTTGGTACATGAAAATGAAAGGAGAACTAAAGCTGATATATATAAGTTTATCTTTTTCATTGTATTAAAATTTAAAGTTATAAGTAACTGAAGGTATTATTTTAAAAAGCGCAGTTTGTTCTGCAACCGTTTGGGCAGGATTGTCGGGGTCTGGAACAAAGGCAATAGAGTAAGTATTTTCTCGAGCGTAAGCATTATAGACCGAAAAATTCCAGTTGGATTCGAATTTATCAGTCTTTTTATTATACCAAGTAACTCCAACATCTAATCTGTGATAATCTGGAAATCTTGACCCATTTCTATCCGAATAATATGGAATTATCACTCCTTCAACTTCATACCTTCCTTCGGGGAAAGTGACTGCTATTCCTGTGGTATAAACCCAACTTGCCGAAGCCGTCCACTTGTCGTTTATTTTATAAATACCTACAATAGATATGTCATGGATTAAATCTTGACGAGCGGGATAAAAATCACCATTATTTATTTTATCAAACTTTCTCAAAGAACGAGAATAGGTATAACTCAACCACCCTGTGAATTTTCCTTTGTTTTTCTTTAAATAGAACTCCGCTCCGTAAGCAATTCCTTTTCCGTAAGCTAATTCCTCTTCTACGTCACCATTTAAGAACAGTTCTGCACCGTCTCTATAATCAATTTGATTTTGAAGATTTTTGTAATAAGTCTCTACGGAAAATTCATAGGTGTTCTTCTTAAAGTTTTTGAAATACCCAATTGATATCTGATCAATAATTTGAGGTTTAATATTCAATGAGCTTGGCACCCATGAATCTGTTGGTGATGCTGCTGTTGTATTGGACAGTAAATGGATATATTGATAGTTTCTGTTGTAAGATAGTTTTACAGAAGAAGATTCATCCAACATATATTTTGCTGCAAGTCTTGGTTCAAACCCTCCATAGAACTTCGCAGTTTTATGTCTTTCAAAATAATTGATATCCGTTTGTATTCCATCGTCATTAAAGGTTTTGATAGAATCATTATTCCCCATGTAGTTGAAAAAAGAATACCTTAACCCATATTGGATACTAAATACTTCTGAGAATTTTTGTTCATTTTGGATATAAAGTGCGTTTTCAAGAGCCAATACATTGTTGAGTTTGATTGGAGTAAAACTCTCGTTGGTTGCAGTTAACTCACCAGGAGAAAAGGTGTGATAGATTGAATTCAATCCAAACTTAATAGTATTCTTATCATTCAAGAAATAAGAGAAATCTTGTTTTATGTTATAATCAAGAATTGAAGCTTTGACTCCAAAAGCATCATCCCCACCTCCAATTTTGAATTCGTAATCATAATTACTTGCGATTAACGAAGTATTGGAAAATAATTTGTCACTAAACAAGTGATTCCATCTTAATGTTCCCGTTGCATTTCCCCAATTAAATCCAAAAGCATCGCCTACTCCAAATACATCTCTTCCAAAATAACCAGAAAGGAAAACTCTATTTTTCTCATTGATTTTATAATTTGCTTTTAAATTTAAATCATAGAAATACAATTTAGATTGTTTTAGGTTTTCATCCTTTGACAACTTCAAAAACAAATCAGCATAACTCCTTCTCCCAGAGACAATAAAAGAACCTTTGTCCTTAACAATCGGGCCCTCAAGAGTTAATCGAGATGAAATAACACCTAATCCACCTGAAGCTCCGAATTTTTTGTTGTTTCCATCTTTCATCGTGATATCCATTACTGACGAACCTCTTCCGCCATATTCAGCGGGCATTCCACCTTTATAGAGCGATACATCTTTTATTGCATCTGAATTAAAAACTGAGAAAAATCCAAGTAAGTGAGAAGCATTGTAAACTACTGCTTCATCCAACAGGATTAAGTTTTGGTCAGCTCCACCACCACGAACAAAAAACCCTCCATTTCCTTCTCCAGCACTTTTTATTCCTGGCATAAGAGTAAATGTCTTTACAATATCTTTTTCTCCTAAAAGAACAGGGATAGCTTCTATGCTCTGAGGATCTAACTTTTCAATCCCCATTTCGGTTCCCGATACGTTTTTATCTTCGGCTTCGTCAGATACTGTGAACGTTTTAATTTGGGTCGATTTTTCTTTTAGTTCAATGTTTATTTTGGTGCTTTGCTCCAAAACAACTTTTTTTTCGATTGTTGCATAGCCAATTGATGAGTAGACCAAAGTATAAGTTCCTTTAGGGATCGTAAGTGAGTAAAATCCGTAAACGTTTGCTGTTGCTCCAGTTCCAGGAATTTCTTTCACCATAACTGTGGCACCAATTATATCTTCTCCATTGGAGTTGTCTTTGATAGAACCGCTTATAGTAAAGTCTTGTGCTACAATTGAGGTTGAAAAAGCAATCAAAAAAGCACCTAATAGGTATTTCATAGTCAATAATTTAGAGTGTAAAAGTAATTTAAATTGTGGTTCAACCTTGTTAAAATTGTTAAAAGGAATTATTTAATGATTGTTGGTTATGCTTATAAGACAATTTAAAATGTAGTCACCCCTATAAAATGTCTAACCCAACATCTCAATTCCTTTTTCCCAAGCTTCCATTTTTTCCGTTAACGATTGTTTCAAAGTATTGTATGCAGCTGTTTCTTTTTCAACTAATTCTTGATTGGAATAGTCCAATTCGAGCATTTTTTTATCAAAATCAGAAATTTCAGATTCTAATTTCCCAATTTCTTTTTCCAATTTTTGCACTTTATTTTCTAAGTTTTTGAGCTTTTTTTGATCCTCATAACTTAGTTTAGTGTCATCAGAGGATTTAGGCTCCTCTTTTTTGGTTGATTTTTTTTCTTTGTTTTTGTGTTCAAACAAAGCGATACTCTCTTTCTTTTTTCTTTTTAAGAAACTCACTACATCCTCGTGATGTACACTTACCTGTTCGTTGTTGATTTCAAAAACTCTGTTTGTAAGCATATCCAAGAAATCCCTGTCGTGAGAAACCACAAGTAATGTCCCATCAAATTTCATCAGCGCATCTTTCAATACATTTTTACTTGGAATGTCAAGGTGGTTGGTCGGTTCATCCAACACCAAAAAGTTATGAGGTTCAAGTAATAATTTACATAAAGCCAATCGTGTTTTTTCTCCACCAGAAAGTACTTTTACTTTCTTATCTTGATCTTCACCACTAAATAGAAAGGAACCCAATATGTTTTTCACATATTTTCTTATTTCTCCCGCAGCAATGTCATCAATGGTTTCAAAAATAGTTTTGTCCCCATCTAATTTTTCCGCTTCATCCTGAGCAAAATAACCGATTGAAATATTATGACCAATCTCCAATTCTCCATCTTGGTGGTTTTCTTCACCTACAAGGAGTTTTATTATGGTTGATTTACCCACACCATTTTTACCAATTAATGAAATACGGTCTTTCGCATTTATCATCAAATCAGCATCTTGCAAAATTGTTTTTTCAGGATATTGTTTGGTCAAACCAGCAAATTTAGCTGCAAACTTACCCGAACGGGGAGCAGGCTGAAATCTAAATTTCAGCTTTGCACTATCTACCTCATCTACTTCCACAATTTCTAATTTGTCGAGTTTTTTGATAAGGGATTGAGCAAAGGCAGCCTTGTTTTTCTTGGCTCTAAATTTGTTGATTAATTCTTCAGTTTCCTTTATGTATTTTTCTTGGTTTTTGGCTGCAGCTTTTTGGATAGTCAATTCTTCCTCACGAACTACTTTGTATTTGGAGTAAGAAAATTTGTAATCGTATATTTTCCCAGCATTAATTTCAATTGTTCTGTTAGTCACAAAATCCAAGAAAGCCCTATCGTGAGAAATAAGGATGATAGCTCCATTGTAGTTTTTCAGAAACTCTTCTAACCATTGTATGGATTCAATATCCAGGTGGTTAGTTGGCTCATCCAATAATAACACATCAGGTTGTTCCAACAGTATTTTACACAACTCGACTCTCATTTTCCATCCTCCACTAAATTCACTCATTTTTCTTTCAAAATCTTTGGATTCAAATCCAAGACCGATTAAGAACTTCTCAATGTTTTCTCTCAAATTAAACCCACCTTGTAAACTAAATTGTTCGTTAAGGTCATTTAATTCTTCGATTAACTGCATGTAGGAGTCACTTTCGTAATCGGTTCGGGTTTGAAGAGCGATATTAATCTCCTCTAATCGCTCTTCTATGTACGTAATTTTTGAATTCGCCCCTTCTACCTCATCTATAATTCTCGCACTGTTATTGTGTTTCATTTCCTGCGGGAGGTAACCTATAGTCACTTGTTTTTGACGAGATACATTTCCTTCAGACGGAGGCAATAAACCCATAATAAGCTTTAGCAACGTACTTTTTCCAGCACCATTCTTTCCCACCAATCCTATTCGATCTTTTTTATTAATCATAAAAGACACATTGTCGAAAAGATCCTTTCCTCCAAGAAATACCGATAAGTTATTTACTGAAACCATGCGGCAAAGGTAATTAATCAGAGGAATAATTTAAAACTATTCTATTTCACTTTACATTTATTGAACTATTTCTCTCTTTGCGTGTACGGAATAAAAAAACAAACTAATCATGAAGAAAACTATACTCTTAATCTTCTTGCTCTCAGCAGGTATTACTTTTGGTCAAACTAAGAAAATTTTTCACAAAAGTCACAGTGGAAAATCAGGAACGATGTTCATGGATTCCAAAAATAATTTTGGTCCTGGAATGGCTCCAGTGAGATATCGAACTCCGGAATCCCCTATCAAATTAAACAAAATAGTTACGGACAAACATGAGTATCCTATGGTTGAAATAGATACCATAAAGAAGGTGATGAAGTTCATTGATTTGAATGATTCTATCATTGGGTGTAATAGAGATTATAATGAATACCTCTCACATGGAGATTTAGTCTTTGATAATAAAACAAATGAATTTTATGCTTATCATGCATTTGCAAATAGAAAACCGACTCGTATATTTATTAAAGTTTCTGATTCAATTAGCATTTGGGAAAAAAGAGAAAATGCAATAAGAAGAAGAAATGCTTTTATCCGAGATGGCAACAATTTCAGAATAATAATGCACTACCCTCATTTGAATTATGCCATTGCTTCCAATTTAATAAAACCACCAAAACCTGAGCTTCAATTAACGCCTCCAGTTGTTCCAAATACCACGGATAAAAATAAAAAGAAGGACGAAAAAAAGAAGTCGCCAAAGACTAAACCGCTAAGGCCACAACCTATCGCATTGGCTGCTGAAAAAGAGGAGAATGACGATGCTTTTTTAGCAACAATCCCATCAGGAAATGATACTTTTACATTGAGGTGGATAGGGTTGTTTTTATTTGTTTTTTCTGTGTTTATTTTTATCGGAGTTAAGCGAATTGTTGCAGAAGAAATATCAAAGTTAAAGTGATAAAATGAGTCGATTTTTATGGAATTTTTTAGGACTATTTATTAGTTTTTTCATTCTCACTTTTGAGTTTGATTATTCCATATTACCGCATTTTTATGAAGGGTTGAATCCGTTTTTTGAATCCTTAATTTCTTTTTCGGGAGAAACACTTTTTGGGCTTGAAAACGGATTTCCACCTTCAATTTCTTCAGATTCAATTGGGCTGTATGTTCACGTTTTTAATCTTGTAGTACTATCAATATTCCTTTCAGGAGCTATTCAATTGACAAACTTTAAAAAAAACGTAAATTTACGACTTTATACCAGTTATATTTTAATTTATTACATTTCATTAAAGCTGTTAATTTACGGCTTTGACAAGGTGTTTAATGCTCAGTTTTTTCTCCCAGAACCTAATACATTATTTACTCCGCTCAAATATCTAAAGATTTATTGTATTGGAGTACAATGGGTGTTTCTCGAAGTTATTCCATTTTTTTGGGGGTAATGGAAGTCTCAACAGCATGTTTATTGTTGTTCAAAAAAACAAGATTGTTTGGTATCTTAATTGGAATAGGAGTGATACTGAATGTGGTTGCGGTTAATTTTAGTTTCAACATTTCTGTGAAGGTGTTTAGCTTATTTTTATTAGGTGGATTTTTTATTTTAATTTCCCCTTATTTTCGGTTTTTATTTGATTTGTTTTTCAAACAAAAGCTTGGTGATTTTACAATCCAAAAAGAGCTTTTTTTGAGGATGAGTTTCAAGATAAAAAAAGGGTTAAAAACCCTCCTGATTTTATTGTTTTTTGCTGAAGCACTTTACCCTTTTTTGAGAACCCAAAACTTCAATGATGACAATTCTCCAAGACCAAAATTTCATGGAGCTTATCAAGTTGTAAATTATAATTCTGAAATTAAAAATGTGTTTGTTCACCGTTACGGTTATCTAATTTTTCAGGATCAAAAAGATAAGTTTCAAGATTTCCAATTGGAGGTGGACTCAGTGAATCAAAAACTTTTACTGTTTAATTATCGAGATAAAAAACGATACGAAATAGCCTATGAGTTTGATAATAATTCATTGATTCATATTTCTGGAAGGATTCATAATTTTGAATTCGATATGACGTTACTGAAACAGAACTGGAAAGATGCTCAGTTGTTACAAAATGAGTTTAACTGGACTACGGAGTAATAAAAAATAATCTTTTGTTGTCATGCCTGTGAAGACAGGAATCTACTTTATGGAATAATGCAGAAACTGCATCTTATTATAAAATCATTGTTATGAAACTCTCAATCCCAGAACCTTGCCACGAAAACTGGAACGAAATGTCTCCTACTGACAAAGGAAGGTTTTGTGGAAGTTGTCAAAAGGAAGTAACTGATTTTACTCAGATGACAAAGGTTGAGATCAAAGAGTTTTTCATCAGAAAAGCCTCAGAATCAACTTGTGGAAGATTTGAGAATAGACAAATAGAATCGTTCAACCGACCAGAGATTAAACCTAAAAGAATTAACACAAAACCATGGTGGATAGCTGCGGCTACTTTTTTTCTGTTTGGCAACAGAGGTGTTTCTCAAGATTTATTGCCATCTCGAAAAGTTAAACAAAAACAAGTTCAAACAGATTCAACCAAGAAAAAAACAACTGTAGCGGTGGAAGCTCCAAAGCCAAGCAATGTCGATCCTGGAGATTCGGGTTATAATTATAAGCCAATTTCAATTTCTGGGAAACTAATGTCAATTACCGCTTTCTTTTGACCAGCC
>JBMYYT010000029.1:0-15080 GCA_049609665.1 Flavobacteriales bacterium
CTTTTCCAGAATTAATTGCGCAACAGGAGTTGTGTACCAAAGTGATAAAGGAAGAGGAAGTTTCTTTTTATAGAACTTTGGAACAAGGAATTAAGCGAATGGATGATCTGATGGAAGCTCATAAATCAACCAAGAAAATAGATTGCACAGAAACTTTCGAACTTTACGATACTTTTGGGTTTCCTTTTGACTTAACAGCCTTGATTGCTCATGAAAATGGATTTGAAGTGAGCGAAGAAGAATTTGAAATTTGTCTTCAAGAACAAAAGAATAGAAGTAAAAGTGCATCAAAACTTGATGTGAGTGATTGGATAGTATTGAAAGAAGACGATGTTCAGGAGTTCATTGGATACGATACCACTGACACAAGTGTTTATATAACTCGCTACCGAAAAGTAAAAGGGAACAAGAAAGAATTTTATCAATTGGTATTTAATTTTACTCCATTCTATGCTGAAGGTGGAGGTCAAGTGGGGGATACAGGATTTATAGAATCAGAAAAAGAAAAGGTTTTTATCACAAATACCAAAAAAGAAGATGGGCTTATTTTGCATTACACAGATAAATTACCAGAACACCGAACCTTAATGTTTCATGCTGTTGTTGATGCAAATAAAAGAGATTTAACAGCTAATAATCATTCCGCTACACACTTGTTGCACAAAGCTTTGCAAGATGTATTAGGAGAGCATGTAGAACAAAAAGGTTCGTTGGTTAACGAAAAACATCTGCGATTCGATTTTTCTCATTTCAGTAAAGTAACTGAGGAAGAGTTAACAGAAATTGAAGCAAGGGTAAATGCCGAAATTCGTAAGGATATTCATTTAAATGAAATGAGAAATACTCCGATGAAAAAAGCGCAAGAATTAGGTGCAAAAGCTTTATTTGGAGAAAAATATGGAGATTTAGTAAGAGTGATTCAATTTGGTGATTCTATAGAATTGTGTGGAGGAATTCATGTAACCTCTACAGGTAGAATAGGATTGTTTAAGATAACTTCCGAAAGCTCTATTGCTTCGGGTATCAGAAGAATTGAAGCCATAACAGCCAAAGCAGCCGATAGATTTGTGAATGACAAAATAGAGTTAGTTCATGATTTAACTGTGTTACTTAAGGCACCAAAAGATTTAAGGTTAGCGGTAGAAGAATTAATAAAGAAAAATTCTTCACAAGCCAAAGAAATTGAAAAGCTAAAAGCTGCACAAGCAGGAAATTTAAAGGATGACTTAAAAAAGGAAATTCAAGAAGTAAATGGTGTTAATTTCTTAGCTAAAAAAGTGGATTTGGATCCAAAGGGAATTAAAACAATTGCTTTTCAGTTGAAAGGGGAGATGGAGAATCTGTTTTTAGTACTCTGTAATGAAGCTAACGGAAAAGCAAATATTACTATTTTAGTTTCAGAAGAATTATCCAAATCCAAAGATTTGCATGCTGGAAACATTGTGCGTGAACTTGCCAAAGAAATTAATGGGGGAGGTGGAGGACAGCCTTTCTTTGCTTCTGCAGGAGGAAGTAATCCAGCTGGGATTGGGAAGGTAATTGAGTTGGCTGAAGGATATATTTCTTGATTTTTATAAAAATAAAAAAATAAACTTTTTCAATTTTCGTTAAAGTAAGAGACTACTCTAACTATTGATCATTTTAACTAATAGATTCAACTTTTAAAACCAAATACATCATGAAAAAACTACTTTTAGTATTGTCTGTTACAGCATTAATGACATCTTGTAACACTGAATCGGAAGATTTATCCGCTCAATTAAATCAACTTAAACAAGAGAATGAGGACCTTAAAATCCAAACGGAACAAATTTCCGAAAAGGACTCCTTATTGACAGAGTATTCTCAGTTTATACTGGATATTCAGAATAACTTGAATGAAATAAGAAATAAGGAAAATGTGGTTTTATTACCTCAAGAAGGAAAAGGGCAAACTGCAGAATCTATTAAAGCAGATTTACAACAATTAGGTGCTTTGTTGGCAGATAATAAAAGAAAAATTTCAAAAATGAAATCAAGATTATCTAATTCGAATGTGCAATTAGATGAATTAGAAAAAGTAGTTATGAATTTAACCAAACAAGCTGAAGAAAGAGAAGTGAAGATATTGGGAATGAAAAGCGAAATGAGTGATATGGGGGTAGCTTTTGATGAATTAATGGCTGCATATGAAAATAATTTAGCCGTGATTGCTGATAAAAACGAAACTATTGAAGTTCAGGAGAATAAGTTAAACAAAGCTTACTATGCTTTTGGGTCCAAAAAAGAATTGAAGAATAACAATGTGATTACTGCAGAAGGAGGAGTAATTGGAATAGGTAAAACAAAAAAGTTAAAAGACGATTTTAATAAAGACTATTTTACTGAAATTGACATAACTGAGTTAATGGAAATTCCTTTAGGTGTTAAAAAAGCAGATATTATTACCACTCACCCGGCAGATTCGTATGAATTGTTAGGAGAGGGTAAAGTCGAAAAACTAAAAATTACTGACGCTACAAAATTTTGGAGTGTGAGTAAATATTTGGTCATAGTTACCAAGTAGTTTTTGATTGAAATAAACAACCTTTTATTTTAAAAAATCGTATCTTTCTTAAATATTTGGTGAAAAATCTAACACAAAAGGTTAAGCCATTTTTTAAAATTAAATACTACATTTTGAGAATAAATTTAAGTTTTGCTTTTAAGTTGTTGTGTTCACTGGTGTTTATTACGTTAGTTAACTTTAATCTTAAAGGTGCTCATATTGTCGGTGGTGAAATGACATACCGTTGTTTAGATAGTAATCAATATGAAATTACTTTAACATTATTCCGAGATTGTAATGGAAATGGGTTTAGAAATACCTCAAGAATAGGTTATTTTAATGCTGGAACTGGAGCATTAATAACTCGTAGGGATGTTCCAAGGGATACTATACAACTTGTTCCTTTAAATGCAGTATCAAGTTGTTTGATTGTTCCTACTGGAACTTGCTTAGAACAAGCCACTTATATTGATACCATTACACTTCTTCCTAATGCTAATGGGTATGATATTTCGTATTCAATTTGCTGTAGAAGTAATGGGAGTAGTAACATAAATATTCCTGGTGGATGGTGGGGTGGAACTGGTAGTACTTATCATGCTAAGATTCCTCCCAACGATACTTTATGTAATTCTACCCCTATTTTTAATAGCAATCCGCCAGTTGTATTATGTATTAATGACCCAATAAACATTGATTATTCTGCAACAGATATTGATGGTGATTCTTTGGTTTATGATTTTATCACTCCTTATTCTGGAGGAGCTAGAAATAATACAAATCCAAATCCTGCTCCTCCACCATATGGAACTGTAAACTGGGCTGCAGGTTACAACGTAAATTATCAAGTTCCCTCATCTCCAGCTTTAGCCATTGATAGTTCTACTGGTTTGTTGACAGGGACTCCTAACGCTTTAGGAAATTATGTCACTGGAGTTGTAGTAAAAGAATATAGAAATGGAGTATTGATTAATACAGTTATCAGAGATTTCTTAATGATAATTGTAAACTGTCTTCCAACTTCTGCTGCCGTTACTAATCCTGGAGTTATTTGTAATAGCTATACTGTTAATTTTGGAAATAGCAGCATGGGTACATCCTCTACAACCTATCTTTGGGATTTTGGAGATACAACTACAACTTCAGATACATCAACTGCATTTTCTCCACAATATACTTATCCTGATACTGGGGTTTATACAGTAACCTTAATCTCTGATCCTTATTCGCCAGCTTGTGCAGATACCACAACACAACAAATACACTTGTATCCAATTATTGGCCCATATTTTGTCCCACCACCTGACCAATGTGTAATAGGAAATTCATTTGACTTTAATGCCGGAGGTGCTTATTTTCCAACTACTCAAATAGACTGGGATTTTGGTCCTACTGCAACTCCTCGAACTGATACCACTACTAATCCAACAGGAATTACTTTTAGTAGTCCAGGATTGAAAGTAATAAGTTTACGTTATCAAGAATACGGATGTGATACTACATTTTATGATACCATTGAGGTTTATGAATCACCAATTGCAGATTTTTCATTTTCGGATAAAAATTGCACCAACTTTTCTCTAAGCTTTTTTGATTCCAGTTTGCATGCAGGAAGCTATTATTGGGATTTTGGAGATGCCAGTAATACAAGAGATACCTCAACTTTATCAAATCCAACTTATACTTATCCTGATACTGGAGTTTACACAGTAATGTTGGTAGTTGATACAACTCCTAATTTTTGTCCTGACACAATTTACAAGCAAGTTAGAATTAATCCACTACTAAATCCATCCTATACCAAACCACCAAATCAATGTTTTAGTGGAAATTCGTTTGATTTTAATGCTGGTGGAGCTTTTTTTAGCACAACTCAAATAGATTGGGATTTTGGTCCAACTGCAACTCCAGATTCTTCAACAGCTCAAAATCCTACAGGAATTGTTTATGGGAGTAGTGGTTTAAAACCAATTAGTTTAACTTACAGAGATTTTGGATGTGTGGCGACATATTATAACTCCATTGAGGTATATAAATCACCAGTAGCCGATTTTTCATTTTCTGATAATAACTGTGTTAACCACACTATCAATTTTTATGATTCTAGTTTATTTGTTGGAAATTATTTTTGGGATTTTGGCGATACAAATAGCACAAGAGACACTTCAACTTCAGCCAATCCAACTTTTACATTTCCAGACACAGGTATTTATAACGTAATGTTAGTAGTAGATTCAAATAATTCTATTTGTCCAGATACTCTTTTTAAGCAAGTAAGAATCTATCCAATTCTTAATCCGTTTTTCGTTGCACCATTGGATCAATGTATTGGTGGAAATTCATTTGATTTTAGCGCAGCAGGTAACTTTTTTAACACTACTCAAATTGATTGGGACTTTGGACCAACAGCGACTCCTGATTCCTCAACTCTTCAGAATCCTACAGGAATTGTATATACTGGTTTAGGATTAAAACCAATAAGCATTCGGTATAGAGATTTTGGCTGTGATACTATATTCTATGATACGGTTCAAGTTTATGAATCACCAATAGCCGATTTTTCATTTTCTGATAATAATTGTGTCAATCACACTATCAATTTTTATGATTCCAGTTTACACGCGGGAAGTTATTTTTGGGATTTTGGAGATACAAGTAGTACAAGAGATACTTCAACTTTAGCAAATCCAACGTTTACTTTTCCAGATACTGGAGTATATACAGTAATGTTAGTCATAGATACTGCTCCTTCTTTATGTCCAGATACGATATATAAACAAGTAAGAATTAACCCGATTTTGAATCCTTACTTTATTAAACCTTTGGATCAATGTATTTTGGGTAATTCATTTGATTTTAATGCGGGAGGTAACTTTTTTAATACTACTCAGATTGATTGGGATTTTGGACCAACAGCAACTCCAGATTCTTCAACTCTTCAGAACCCTACCGGAATAGTCTATAGCAGTATTGGATTAAAGCCAATAAGTATTCGATATAGAGATTTTGGATGTGATACTATTTTCTATGATACCATTGAAGTGCACCAATCTCCTGTTGCAGATTTTTCATATACAGATGAACATTGTATAAATAGAACGATTCAGTTTAGTGACTCAAGTATTCATGCGGGAAGTTACTATTGGGATTTTGGTGTAGCTGGAATTACCACTGATACCTCAACAGCTCAAAACCCAAGTTATACTTTCCCGGATTCTGGAACCTATACTGTAATGTTAGTAGCTGATTCAAATAATTCCATTTGTCCTGACACTATATACAAACAAGTAGTTATTTTTCCAATCTTAAGTCCTTCTTTCAATGCTCCAATAGACCAATGTTTGAGAGGAAATTCATTTGATTTTATGGCTGGTGGTGATTTTTATTCTGGAACTCAAATTAATTGGAGTTTTGGAACCACTGCAACTCCAGATTCATCAACCCTTCAAAACCCAACAGGAATTGTTTACAGCTCAAGCGGAGTAAAAGTAATCACTATCCGATACAGAGAATTTGGATGTGATACTTCATTTACCGATTCAATTGAGGTCTTTGAAACACATTTTGGCTATTCGGAAAACTCTTGTGTTGATTTTACAAGGAATTTTTATGACTCCAGTTTATTTGTTGGAGATTATTATTGGGATTTTGGAGTAACCGGAATTACTACTGATACCTCTACTTTGGCAAATCCAATTTATACTTTTCCAGATTCTGGAACTTACACGGTTATGTTAATTATTGGTTCTCAAAATTTAGCTTGTCCAGATACTTCTTACCAAACGATAAGAATTGATCCGCAATTAAGTCCATCTTTCACACCTCCTGCTAATCAATGCTTAACAGGAAATTCTTTCAATTTTAATGCTGGAGGTTCATTTTATAGTGGAACACAGATAGATTGGAACTTTGGCAATTCAGCATTACCAGCCACTTCAACTCTACAAAATTCAACTGGAATAGTATATGGAATAGGAGGAAAGAAAGGAATTAGCCTGAGGTATAGAGATTTTGGATGTGACACAACAATAGTTGACTCAATTCATGTTTATGAATTGCCAGTAGCTGATTTTGAGATAGATCACGAAATTTGTATTGATCTGATAGTTGATTTTTATGATTCAAGTCAATTTGCAGGAAATTATCAATGGGATTTTGGAGTTCTTGGAACCAATGCAGATACTTCAACAGCTCAAAATCCAACTTATACTTATCCAGATACTGGACTTTATACTGTGAGGTTGATAGTAAGTTCTCAATATTTGTTATGTGCACCAGACACTTTATTCAAGCAAGTTAGAATTTATCCAGTACTAAAACCACAATTCAATATTCCTGCTAATCAATGTTTTGTTGGAAATACTTTCAATGTTTCTGGATATGGTATTTATTATCCTACTACTCAAATTGATTGGGATTTTGGAAATGGTGCCGCACCGAGAGTTATTTCCGATTCACTTAATCCACCTTCATTTGTATATAATACAAGTGGTAAAAAAGCCATAAGCTTAACTTTTACTGATTTTGCTTGTGTTATTACTCAAACTGATACTATTGAGGTGTATGATAATCCAGTATCTGATTTTGGATATACAGACAACAATTGTCATGATTTGATAGTTCAGTTTCACGATTCTACTCAGTTTACTACAAGATATCACTGGGATTTTGGTGTGCAGGGTATTAATTCTGATACTTCTAATTTGGCAAATCCAACTTTCACTTATCCTGACTCGGGAGTATATACTATAAGGTTAATTGCAGATGCTAACACAGGCTTATGTCCTGATACTTCCTATCAACAAATTCATTTGGATCCAATATTGAATCCTTATTATGCTAAACCAGCAAACCAATGTTTAACTGGTAATTCTTTTGATTTCTCTGCTGGAGGGGTATTCTATGCAGGAACACAAATTGATTGGGATTTTGGAAGTTCTGCAGCTCCAAGCACTTCTTCTGCTCAAAATCCAACAGGTATTGTATTTAACACAAGTGGTAAAAAAGCAGTAACAATCAGATATCGAGAGTTTGGATGTGATACTACTTTCACTGATACTATTGAAGTTTATGACAATCCTCTTTCCAATTTTGGATATACAGATAACAATTGTGTGGATTTAACTGTTCAATTTCACGATTCCTCTCAATTCGCAACAAGCTACTATTGGGATTTTGGTGTAACTACAAGCACTACCGATACTTCAACTTCTGCAAATCCAACTTTTACCTATCCAGATTCTGGATTGTATACAGTTATGTTGGTTGTTGATGGAAATACAGGATTATGTCCAGATACTTCTTACCAACAAATAAGAATGTATCCAATTTTAAATCCATTTTTCAATGTACCTGTAGATCAATGTTTGAGTAGAAATTCATTTGATTTTAATGCAGGAGGAACTTTCTTCAATACTACACTTATTGATTGGGATTTTGGACCTGGAGCAACTCCAGCTACTTCATCCAATCAAAATCCAACAGGAATTGTTTACAGTACTATAGGTAAAAAACCGATTACAATCCGATATAGAGATTTTGGTTGTGATACGAGTTTCATTGATACCGTGGAAGTATTCAGTTCGCCATTTTCTAATTTTTCTTATTCTGATAATAATTGTGTTGACTTCAATATTCAGTTTACTGATTCAAGTCAATTTGCGGATTTTTATTATTGGGATTTTGGAGTAGCGGGAAGCACAACAGATACATCTACTTCTGCCAACCCAAGTTTCACTTTCCCAGATTCTGGAACTTATAACGTAATGTTGGTTGCAGGTTCATTTTCATCAATATGCCCTGATACATTTTATCGAAATGTGGTAATCCATCCTCTGTTAAATCCTTTCTTTGCAAAGCCTATTAATCAATGTCTGAATGGTAATTTGTTTGATTTTAATGCCGGTGGTAACTTCTATGGATCAACAATGATTGATTGGGATTTTGGTCCTACAGCTACGCCAAGTTCATCTACAGCTACTAATCCAACAGGAATTACATATAGTAGCATAGGATTAAAGCCAATCACGATCAGATACAGAGCTTTTGGTTGTGACACATCATTTACAGATACTATTGAAATTTATAACTCTCCTTTTTCAGACTTTTCATTCTCGGATAATAATTGTGTTGATTTCAATATCCAGTTTTACGATTCAAGTCAATTTGCAGACTTTTTATATTGGGATTTTGGAGTAGCAGGAAGTACAACTGACACATCAACTCAGGCTAATCCAAGTTTTACTTTTCCAGATTCTGGAACTTATAATGTAATGTTGATTGCTGGAACTAACTCATCCATTTGTCCTGATACATCCTACCAGACTGTAACTATGTACCCGCTTTTGGTTCCTAATTTTACACCACCGCCTAATCAATGTATTGATGGAAACTCTTTTGATTTCAATGCTGGCGGTAATTATTACAGTACAACCAACATAGATTGGGACTTTGGAGCTTCAGCTACACCAAGTACTTTTAATGGAGCTAATCCTACTGGAATTACTTTTAATACTGTGGGTAAAAAAGCTGTAACGATTAGATACAGAGCAAACGGTTGTGATACAAGCTACACAGATACTATTGAGGTGTATCAATCTCCATTTTCAGATTTTACTTTTTCTCCAAACAATTGCTGGGATTTCTCAATTGATTTTACTGAATTAAGTAGACATGCAGAAACGTATTATTGGGATTTTGGTGATACGAATAGCTTGACAGATACATCAACTTTACCGAATCCAACCTTTGTTTTCCCTGATTCTGGAGTTTATACAGTTATGTTAGTAATTGATACTTTCCCATATTTCTGTCCAGACACTTTTTATCGAACTGTAACTATGCATCCACTATTGAGTCCTTATTTTGCAGCTCCAGGTCCTCAATGTTTAAATGAAAATTCATTTAACTTTAATGCAGGAGGTAATTTTTATGGAAGTACCAATATTGATTGGGTCTTTGGAGCCACTGCCACACCAAGTACCTCCACAGCAACCAATCCTAAAGGAATAGTGTATAATACTTTTGGTAAAAAAGCAGTAACAATAAGGTACAGGGCTTTTGGCTGTGATACCAGTTATACAGATAGTATTGAAGTTTATCCTTCGCCAGCTGCTGATTTTATTATCTATGACGATGAATACTGCATAGGAGACTCAAATGTGGTGGAGATTGCAACACTTTCGGATACCAGTTGGATACATTATTGGGATTTTGAGGATACTACATTTACAGATGTAAATAACCCAATTTATATTTATAAAGACACAGGAATTAAAACAGTGACCTTGGTTGTTGAAAATAGTTATGGGTGTTTTGATACCTTGATTCAAAATGATGCCATTACAATTCTTCCAAGTCCTACAGCATTATTTTCTCCCAGGTTTTTAAAGACTTCTTATTACTATCCGTATGTTACTTTTAACAATAATTCTTTGAATTACGATTACTCAACTTTTGACGATGGAACTGGACTAATTACTTCTCCATTTAGCACAATTAATAAGGATTATGCTATTGAAGGTTTTTATTATCCAACGCTAATTGTAGAGAATGGAGTAGGATGTTTTGATACATTAATAGGTGAAATCTTCTATGAAATGAAGTATAACATGTTTATTCCTAATTCATTTACACCAAATGGAGATGGAGTGAATGATGTGTTCTTACCTGTTTCAAATGTTGATTCTAATTTTATTATGACTATCTATAACAGATGGGGAGAGACCATATTCCAAACAACAGACATAAGAGAAGGTTGGGACGGAAAAAGCTCCACAGGAGTTCCGTTAAAGACAGATACTTATGTATATAGAATAGTTTACCGTGACCCAAAAAGCAAGAGGAAAGAAATAATTGGGCATATCAATTTGTTGAGAGGGGATTGATAATAATTTATCTCAAAGTAAATTTAAAAGGTAAAATCATTTTGCAGCGAACAGGCTGATTATTGATTTTTGCTGGTTTCCAATTAGGCATTGATACTATTGCATTAAGTACAATAGTATCAATTCTTTTATCGAGTGATCTTAGAATCTTAAAGCTTGATAAACTACCATCTTTTTCTACCACAAACTGGCAATAGACAGTTCCATTTATACAACTGTGATGAGGATATTTCGTGTTTTTACCCAAATATTCATATAGCTTTTTTTCTCCTCCAACGAATTGAGGCATTGAATCTGTAAAATTAAAGATGAAACCTGTATCAATTTTTGTTTGAATGTTCTTGTTGTAAAGAGTCTTAGCTTCTTTTTTTATCCTTTCAAAGAATCCCTCTCCATGTATTTTAATTAAGAGCTTCTTCATTTTCTTAGTATAACATTCACCAGTAGGATATATGGTGCAACCTCCATCGAATATTTCAATGTTGTACTTTTTTAAAATATACTCTTCATAAAATTTATTAAAGGCTGATTCGTCCATTGAAAATGTTATTTTCATTCCAAACTCATAAAGTTTGTATTTTCCTTTCTTTGCATCTGCGAGTGCTAATTCTTTTCCTTTTTCGCAAGAATTTCCAGTCCATTCAGGTATTTCGGGTAACGAATCTGTTTGCCCGAATCCATAAAAAGTGAACAAAAATATTAGTACTATTAAATATGATTTCTTCATTTCTGTGAAAATTTAAAAGGCAAAACCATTGTACACCTCACAGGTTGATTATTAATTGTAGCAGGTTTCCAATTTGGCATTTTTCTCATTGATTCAAGAACTTTATTATCAGCGGTTAAATCTAAAGATCTAACTATTTTATAGTTAGTTATACTCCCATCTTTTTCGACAATAAATCTACAATAGACTGTTCTATTAGGATTTGAACATCCTCTTTTATCAACTGAATTATATAATCTACAACTCCGATCTAAATACATAAACATACTATCTTCACCACCAATATACTGAGGCATGGAATCTGGAGCTTTGAAAATAAAACCGGTATCAATTTTTATTTGAACACTTTTAATGTATTCTTCTTTGGCTTCTTTTTCAGCTCTTTCAAAAAAATCATCTCCATATTTTATAAGAATGAGTTCCTTCATCTTATTGGAATAGCATTGTTCATTTGTGAATACTACGCAGCCTCTATGAGAATAGTCAACATTATACTTTTTCTTTAAATAATGGGAATAGAATGCACTATAATCCCAATCTTTTGGAGACATAATAGGATATCCAAAACTATATATTTGATAAATTCCAGAGTCAGCTACTTGAATTGCCAATTTCTCACCCTTTTCACAAAGAGTTTCTATTGTATCAAATTTGGGCAACGAATCATTTTGGCCTAAAACCTGTAGGCTAAAGAAAATTGAAATTAAGAAGAGGATAGTTTTCATAAAATAAATTTCACAACAAAAATGCCAAAGCTAAAAACTAAGTAGGTTAATTATTTAAAGGTTTAATTGAATTATAACCTGATTATTCGATCGCTTTAATTTTGTATCCATTTCCTCTATCAACTATTGTAACCTCTCGGGATACTTCGACATTTTCATATTTTAGTTTATAAGGCAATCGCACTGTTGTAATTCCATTGCTAACGTTAGTGTTGAATCCAAACCCTTTTTCCGCAGAAATTAGTTTTCCAAAATCTGGATTATTTCCAAAAATTTTCATCTTAGCAAAACTGGTTGAATCACTTAATGACATATTTTCCATAAGGATAAGTGCCGAATCGTATTTTTCACTAATCACGTGATTAAAAAAGGAATCTGCACAGCTTTTTCCTTTATCTGTTGACCCACAGCTTAATAAAAAAGTGATTGATAAAATTGAAAGTATAAGTTTAGTTTTTTTCATTTTTCTTTATTTAGAATGTTAATAAGTGAAGAATTAATATTTAAAATCCCAAATCTCACTGTTTTTTGGGTGGTTGATACGCCTTCCTTCAACATAGATACTTGTTGAAATTACATTGCCTTTACTATCATATTCATAGAATGTTCCATTTCCATCTTTTAGATTCCCAGGATTCAATTTGTTGCCTTTTTCATCAAAACAATAGTTTACCTTCATAAGCTTCCCAAGGTCCCATATCCTTTCTTGATAAGGTTTTCCATTTTCGTGAAAGAATTCCCATTTTCCATTTGGGAAACCATTTTGGTAAATCCCTTTTGACTCTATGTTACCATTTCTGTGGTAGGACTTAAATTCATTTTCTAATCTTCCATTTCTGTATTCCCTTATTTGATCTAATTGACCATTATTGAAATAATTTTTGCAGATCCCTTCCCTTTTACCATTGACATATTTGCAAATTTCGGATAAAGTATCATTATCGTGAAAAACTTTTGCCATACCTTCAAACTCACCTTTTTCATTGAGTGTGGCAATTTGTTTAGATTTTCCATTTTCATGAAATAGCGAGAACTCTCCTGTTTTTATTCCGTCAACGTAATTTCCCGCTTCTTTTTTTGCTCCATTTCTATAGTAAACTAAAAATGGGCCATTGGTTTTACCCTCTTTATAAGTATGGATTTCAGCTACTTTTCCATTTTCATAATATGAAGTTAATTCTCCCTGTGGTTTTCCATTTACTGCTGTTCCTGATTGTTTTAGATTACCATTTTCATAAAATTGATTTATTAAACCCTCCATTTCTCCATCTACAAATTTTCCTTCTTCCTTTATCGAACCACTTTCATAGTAAACGGTGTATTTACCTTGCAATACCCCTTTAATTAAAAACACTTTACTTTTTAGAGTTCCATTTGGATAGTATTCTTTTGATATCCCATGTAATTTTCCATTTTTAATAAAACTGATTTTTTTAATTTCACCAGTGCTGTATAACTCTTTAAATGTATCGTCATCAATATTTTTAGTCGTTTTTTTTGAGGTGTTACAACTAAAAGTAACAATGGATAAAACAATAATTATTAATGTTCTCATAGTAATAATCTAAAGCTTATGCGCCACCACACAAGTAGTTTTCTCAGTTTTTACATTTCCATCCAAGTCATAGAATTCGAATAGAATGACATAACGTCCAATTCTTGCTTTTGTTCCATTTTCGTTGGTTCCATCCCAAGCGAAACTGCCTTTTTTGGCAAGTAATTGGTTCTTAATTAAGGATTTAATAATTCTTCCTCTTGAATCATAAATAGAAACATTTCCAACGAATCCCGGTTCAGTCATTATGTAATTAATTGATAAAATATCTTCAAACCCATCGTTGTCTGGGGAGAATAATTCAGGTGAAACCGAAAGAGTAGAAGTGGAAGAAGCTACAGGTGTAAACTGTGAGTTTTGAACTCCAGGAGTAGCAAATCCGACTTCTTCAGCTGCCGAATGCCAGTTAGTTTTGTCTTGGGTAGGTCGATCAAAATTTAACCGTTCTAAAGAAACACCGTCCACATTTCTCAATAAACTAAAATGCATGTCCTCGTCATAGTCAAATTTATCTGATTCTGTTCCTGAAGGAGTTAGAATATAAACTGTTCCGCTTTCATTAGAATAGGTTGGAAGTGTTTCTATTTCAATGCTTTTCTCCGGAGAATTGGTGCTGTATCGGGCAATTATAGCAACTTTATTCTTGGTTACAAAAACATATTCTTTGGGCTTCAACAAATAATGCTGGTCAATGGTTTTGAAGTTTCCTGCACTTCCATTGTCATCATTGCCGAGACTCCAACCAAATAAATCAATGTATAAGTCAGAATTATTATAGAGCTCCACAAAGTCCTCATCGCCTGTGTAGGGATTAAATAGGATTTCATTGAGAATAACAGAACCTGCTACATTTCTATCCGCAAGAACTATTTCCGAGGAAGTTTGGGAAAAATTTCCTTCACAATCTGTCAACGAATCGACAGATAAAAAATAAACGACACCGGTGTCCAACGCAGGACTTACGCTAAGTGAAAATTTGGTACCAAAAGAATCCAATAAGGTGTAACTCATTACACTTCTACCTGCTGATAGAGTTAAATTTCTAAACAGTTGTGCGGTATCTATGGGTTTGCTAATTTCTATTTCTATGGTAGAATTAGTAATTGCCAAAGCCGAAATAAGCTGAGGAGATTCCAAATCTGGCGATAAGTCATTCACTGAATTTAATTGGGTAGGAGTTCCTCCGTTGGAATTGTTAGAAGCTATCCAGTTTGCTGGATTATAACAATTTGCCTGCGGATTTATTTGTTCCAAAGTCCATCCGCCATCGTCTTTAATAGCATCTTGATACATGGAATTGTCATATTCTACCAAATCAATTTGGTTTCCGTTATCGTCCAATAATTCAATCACATCTCCAGCATTATTCAAACTTGGAAAAGAAGAAACGGCTATTTTTTTGGTGTAAATAGAAAAATCTCCCGAAGTGGAAGTGGAGTAAAGAATAACATAAGAATCTGGAGCTAAGGTATAACTTGGCAGGGTAGAAGTGGAAGAACCATCTGTGATTTGCCAATCTTTTAAATCGAAATATTTAGCAGAACTTGCATTGTAAATTTCAATGAATTCTCCATCAGGTAATCCAATCATGGGAGAGGGATCAGCAAATATTTCATTGATGACAACATCTCGATAATTGGGTACGGAAGGAACGATATAA
>JBMYYT010000030.1:0-15068 GCA_049609665.1 Flavobacteriales bacterium
TTTTGATTAGGGATTTTTTTATACTCTGGCTTTCCTCTAAACTAAAAAATCCATCATGGAAAGTAAGTTTTCCATCAGGGATTGGTATTTCAAAAATCTCTTTGAACAATTTTATTTCAAACTTTTAGTAATATATTTTTGAATTTTATCTTTTTCTTCAATCACATCAAACCACTTCGTGTTTTCATCTTTCTTAAACCAAGTCAATTGACGTTTTGCAAAGTTACGGGTGTTTTGTTTTATCTTTTCAACGGCAAAATCCAATTCCCATTCTCCGTCAAAATGTTTAAAGAGTTCTTTGTAACCTACAGTATTCAAGGAGTTTAGTTCTTTGTGAGGCAATAAAGATTTCACTTCTTCAATCAAACCATTGTTAACCATTTCATCCACTCGATTGTTTATTCTATCATAGATAATTTCTCTATCTGCAGTTAGTCCGACTTGAACAATATTAAAATCTCTTTTCTTGGGAACATGTTTTCTTAACTCCGAGTATTTTTTGCCAGTAGTCATACAAACTTCAATAGCTCTGATCAATCTTTGCGGATTCTGCTTGTCCATAAATCGGTAATGGTCAAAATCCAATTTCTTGAGTTTTTGTTGCATGTGTCTCAATCCATTTTCTTCCAATTCTTTGTTTAATTCGGCTCTTAATTCCAAATCACTTGGAATTTCATCAATCCCGCTTATCACTGAGTTTACATATAATCCAGAGCCGCCAACCAATATGACAACTTCCTTTTCTTTGAACAATTCTTCAAGTTTTACGAGGACATCATTTTCAAATTGACCTGCGGTATAGAATTCCTCTATGGATAGGAAGTCTACAAAATGATGAGGAACTCCGTTCATTTCTTCAGGAGTTACTTTTGCAGTTCCAATGCTCATTTCTTTATAAAACTGACGCGAATCTGCAGAGATTATTTCGCAATCTAATTGTTTTGCTAATTCTACAGAAAATGAGGTTTTTCCAATTGCTGTAGGTCCAACTATTGTGATTAATGTTTTGTTTTTCAAGTTACTTTTACGTTTCTGATGATACGAGCAAATAGCCCCGGAAAAAATCGCTTTACGTAAATCGCAAACACTTCTTTTTTTCCAATCCAGACTTCTCGTTTATTTTTTCTTAAAGCTTTGATATATTTTTTTGCTAATATTTCTGGCGAAATCCCATTGGCAATAGCATCATTTTTTATTCCTTGTTTTTCTCCAGATGCTGTCAATGCATTCTCGGAGATACTTGTGTTTATAGGTCCTGGGCATACTAAAGTTATACCTATGTTATAATCAAATAGTTCGGCTCTCAGTCCATCATAAAACCCATGTAAAGCATGCTTTGAAGCTGCATAGGATGTTCTGATTGGTGAACCAAATTTACCAACTACACTTGAGGTTACAGCTATTTGTCCCGATTTTTGTTTTATAAAATAGGGGAGTACTGCTTTAGTTAATCCAATAGTTCCTAAATAGTTGATATCCAAAATCTTCTTGTCCACCGAAAGAGGTGTTTCGGCAGCTAATCCGCGTTGACTAATTCCACCATTATTTATCAAAACATCCACCTTTCCAAAAAGAGCGATAGCTTCTTTGGTTTTTTTTTCCAAAGAATCAAACTCAGCTAAGTCTAAAGGAAGAATCTTAACTTGATTGATGTTTTGACACAATGATTGTGTTTCTAATAATTTTTCACTGCTTCGAGCAGATAAAATTAAATTGGCACCTAAATTAGAAAACTCAATAGCCAATGCTCTACCAATTCCTGATGAAGCACCTGTTATCCAAACTGTTTTGTTTTGATAAGAGTTCATTAATTAACTGTATTTAATTGCCATTTCTTGGGCAGTTTTGTTTACGCATTGATAAATTCTACCTGGGTAAGTTTCAATTGTTTTATAATGGTGAGTGGCCATGAATATAGTTACTCCTTGCTGAGAAATATTCATTAACAAATCCATTATCTCTCTTGCAGTTTCTGGATCAAGACTTCCAGTTGGTTCATCCGCAATTATTAAATCAGGTTCGTTAAGTAAAGCTCTTGCAATACACACTCTCTGTTGTTCTCCTCCCGATAATTGATGCGGATAGTTATTGTCTTTTCCAACAATACCAACCATGTTTAGTACTTTTTCAATTTGGGCGTCTATTTTTTTTCTTCCTTTCCAGTCTGTAGCTTCCAATACAAATCTTAGATTTTCATAAACCGTACGGTCATATAAAAGTTTGAAATCTTGAAAAACATTTCCAATTCTTCTCCTAAGCATTGGAGTATCTTTGGTTCTCAACTTCATTAAGTCAAACCCAACGGCAGTTGCATGTCCATCAGAAAGTTTTATTTCGCCATAGATTACGTCCAGCAAAGAGCTTTTACCACTTCCTGTTTTTCCGATTAGGTAAACGAATTCTCCTTTTCTTAATTCAACATCAATGGAATCAAGTACTTCATGTCCTTCATACTCAATTTTTCCTTTTTCAATTGCTACGACTAATTCTCCTTGTTCCATTCTCAAAGATAAGATTTATTGCTCTATTTTTTAAATAAAAAAAGCACCTCTTCAAGGAAGAGATGCTTCAATAATTTAATTGAATTAAATTTTATTTTTCTGAAGGAACCACAGATACAAATGATCTGTTGTTTTTCTTTTTTGTAAAAGTTACAATTCCATCAGCTGTTGCGAACAAAGTGTGGTCTTTACCAATTCCAACGTTTGTTGAAGGATGATGTTTTGTACCTCTTTGTCTTACAATAATATTACCAGCAATTGCTGATTGTCCTCCAAAAATCTTAACACCTAATCGTTTCGATTCTGATTCTCTTCCGTTATTTGAACTACCTGCACCTTTCTTATGAGCCATATCTTGTAATTTTTATGAAATTGCTTCAACAGTAAGTTTTGTCAAATACTGTCTGTGACCTTTCTTTAGTTTATATCCTTTTCTTCTTTTCTTTTTAAAGACGATTACTTTATCGCCTTTCAGATGCTCTTCAACTTTTACCTTTACTGAAGCACCTTTTATAGCCGGGGCGCCAAGCTTAACTTTACCATTATCATCGATCATCATAACTTTGTCGAAACTTATTGAAGCTCCTACCTCGTCTTGAAGTCTATGAACGTAAAGCGTTTGATCTTTAACAACTTTAAATTGTTGCCCTGCTATCTCTACAATTGCATACATATAATTAATTATTTATTATTCGGACTGCAAAAATAGTAAATCATTCTTGGTAAACAAATATTTTTTTTGTTTTTTTATAGTTAATATGAATAGTGGCAACCCTTTTATATAATGCACGTTTTAAAAGCATTATAGTAGTTACACAACTAAAACTAAGTATCGTGAAAAAAATATTTTTTATTTTATTTTTATCGTCATCGGGGATGGTTTTTTCCCAAGAGATTTGTGATAATGGAATTGATGATGATTTAGATGGTTTAGTTGATCTTAATGATACCACTGATTGTAAGTGCGAATTTAAAACTGACACCACAGTTTCGAATGCTATAGCTTCTTTGATTCCTAATCCTTCTTTTGAAGCAAGAACATGTTGTCCGAGTAATTTTTCGCAATTAAATTGCGCTAATACATGGATTCAAGCTTCTCCTGCTACTAGTGATTATTTCAATACTTGCGGTTATGCTTCTTATACTCCATGGGGAGCAGGTCCTCCGCTTCCAATTGCTCATGGGAATGGTTTTGTAGGGTATATTGATGGAGGATCATCATCTTTTGTTTACAAGGAATATATAGGTGCCTGTCTTTTGGATACTATGCATGCTGGAACCAGTTATACCATACAATTTAGTATGGCCTGGTCTGGAGGTAAAACAACCATTCCAGTAGCTATTTTTGGTAACACTGTTTGTGCGCGATTACCTTTTACTCAAAATGGCTGTCCAACAACGAGTACAACTCCAGGTTGGATGTTTTTAGATTCTGCTCATGTTACCTTAGATACAACGCGTTGGAATACAGTCACGTTAAGTTTTATCCCAACGGCTGATATTACTACGATTTCATTGGGTCCATCTTGTGTATTTCAGCCTATACCAGTCGGTTACAGCTACAATATGTACTATTTGGATAACCTATTGCTAAATAATTCAAGTTTTTTTAATAAGCCTTTGGCATTTGTTTCGGATTCAGGTCATTATTGTTCAAAAGATGTTGTTCTTAAAGCAAATTTTGACTCGATTCCTAATAGCTATCAATGGTACAAAGAAGGAGTAGCAATTGTAAATGATACAAATAGAACTTATTCAGTACCTCCTAATGATGTTGGAGATTATTCAGTAAGACTTTTTTACGACTCAGGTTGTATAGTTACGGCTCCATTTACAGTGGATTCCACAGTAATAGATTTTGATATCGATTCAAGAGGTTCTTGTTTAACGACTTCCACCACAGGTCAAGTTTTTGTAACTAACCATAGAAATGGAACTGCTCCTTATGAATTTCAAATTGATGGTGGTAGCTTTCAGTCAGATTCAACTTTCAGAAATTTAACACCTGGCTTGCATACAGTGGTTGTAAGAGACACAAATACTTGTGAGTTAACCAAAACAATACACGTTGATACTTTTCCAAGACCAGTTGCAGATTTTGAAACTGATTCAGCTTGTTTAGCTCAAGTAACCACCTTTTCTGATTTATCTACTATTTCATCAGGTACTGTAACTGAATGGAGTTGGGGATTGTCTGGAACACCAACAACTCAAAATACTTCCTATACTTTTCCAACTGATGGTAGTTTTCCAATTACTTTATCTGTAAGATCTGATTCGGGATGTACTCACGATGTCACTAAACCTGTTATTGTTCATCCACTTCCAACTCCAGATTTTAGTTTTTCTCCTACGGAGGTATTTACTTTTGATACACGAATTTGTTTTGCAAATTCCTCAACTGGAGCTGCAACTTACAATTGGAATTTTGATTTTTCTGGTGCATCTGGAACTTCTGTTTTGGATAATCCATGTACGGTAACTTTTCCAAATGATAAGTCTGGAACTTACACGGTAAAACTTGTAGCGTTCACCAATTACGGTTGTTCTGATTCTGTCGAATACAATGTGATTGTATTAGATGGTTTGTTTTTATTTATTCCTAATTCATTTTCACCTAATGATGATGGAATTAATGATGAATTTTCAATTAGTTCGGAAGGAATTGATGATTTTGTATTTATTATATTCAATAGATGGGGAGAAGAAATTTTCAAAACTACAGATTTACAATTTACTTGGGACGGTAAGCATAAGGGTAATTTAGTTGAAGTTGGAGCTTATCCTTACACCGTAAGGGTAAAAACAGACAATGGATTTACATCCGAAAAGCAAGGCCATGTTAATGTGCTGAGATAATTAACTTTATTTAAAATGAAAAAGCTTTTATTTATATTCTTTTTGTGCTTATCAAGCGTTTCTTTTACACAAGAAATTTGTGATAATGGAATTGATGATGATGCAGATGGATTAATCGATTTGAATGACACAGCTGATTGTAAATGTGATTTCAAGGGTGATACTACTCTGGCGGGAGGTGTTACTTCTTTGATTCCTAATCCCTCCTTTGAAGCTCGAACTTGTTGTCCAACAACCTTTTCACAACTTAATTGTGCAAATAATTGGGTTCAAGCCTCCTTTGCTACAAGTGATTACATGAATACTGCCTGTACTTTTTGGACTTATTCGCCTTGGGGAAAAGATCCGCCATTACCAATTCCTCACGGAACAGGATTTGTAGCCTACATTGATGGAGGAACAACAGTAAATCCTTGGAAAGAATATGTTGGAGCTTGCTTATTGGATACAATGCATGCTGGAACTAATTATATTATAGAATTTAGAATGGCTTATTCGGCAGGACACTTAACTGCTCCTATCGTACTATTTGGTAATAATAGTTGTACAAATCTTCCATTTGCAGGTCAACATTGTCCAACATCAAGTACAACTGGAGGATGGATGTTTTTGGACTCGGCTCATGTTACTTTGGATACAGTAAGCTGGTCAACAGTTACTTTAAGTTTTACACCTACCGTTGACATTACAACAATATCTTTGGGACCAGCTTGTGCATGGCTTCCTTCTTTGCCGGGACATAGTTTTAATAGATATTATGTGGATAGTATTGTACTAAATAATTCGAGGTTTTTTAATAGACCAGTTGCTTCTATTGCCGATACTGGTCATTATTGCAGAGGGAATATTGAATTGACAGCTATATACGATACCTTGCCAAACGGATACCAATGGTACCGAAATGGAATTGCTTTAGTAAATGATACCAACAGAACTTATAATGTTCCTCCAAATACGGTAGGAGACTATCAAGTTTTAATGAGTTATGATTCTGGATGTAACATAACTGCCCCTTTTACAGTGGATTCCACAGTTATAGATTTTGATGTTGATTCAAGAGGTTCTTGTTTGATTTCATCTACCACAGGTCAGGTATTTGTGACTAATCATAGAAATGGAACTGTTCCCTACGAATTTCAAATAGATGGAGGAGGTTTTCAAACAGATTCAACTTTTCGAAATTTAACCCCAGGTTTACATACAGTGGTTGTTAGAGACACAAACACCTGTGAATTAACCAAAACGATTCATGTGGATACTTTTCCAAGACCAGTAGCTGATTTCGAGACCGATTCAGCTTGTTTGGGTCAAGCTACTACTTTTACTGACATGTCAATTGTATCTTCAGGTTCCGTTACAGAATGGAGTTGGGGATTACCGGGAACACCAACAACTCAAATAGCAACTTATATTTCACCAATTGATGGAAGTTTCCCTATTACTTTAACAGTAACATCTGATTCTGGTTGTACTCATGATATTACAAAACCGGTAATTGTTCATCCTCTTCCAACTCCAGATTTTAGTTTTTCACCTACTGAGATATTTACCTTTGACACACGAGTTTGTTTCGCCAATTCCTCATCTGGTGCTATAACTTATTCTTGGGATTTTGATTTTAGTGGATTGGATGGCTCTTCAACCTTAACTGATCCTTGTACGGTAAGATTTCCAAATGATCAATCAGGAACTTATAATGTGAAATTAGTGGCGTTCTCAAGTTTCGGTTGTTCGGATTCAGTAGAATATAGTGTAATAATATTGGATGGTTTGTTTTTATTTATTCCAAATTCATTCTCACCCAATGATGACGGAATCAATGACGAATTTTCAATAAGTTCAGAGGGAATTGATGATTTTGTATTTATCATTTTCAACAGATGGGGAGAAGAAATTTTCAGAACCACTGATTTACAATTTACTTGGGATGGAAAGCATCAAGGAAATTTAGTTGAAGTAGGAGCATATCCATACACTGTAAGAGTAAAAACTGACAATGGTTTTACTTCAGAGAAACAGGGACATGTGAATGTGATTAGATGATTTTATTTTAATGAAATCTATTTTTTCTATAATAATTAGTACCTCCTCCTTGACCTAAATTAACTTCAATTTTTATAATCTCTCCCTGTTGTAGAGTTAATTTATCTATAACGATAGAGTTATACCCGATAAATGAAAACTTCACTTCACAGCTGTCAGGATTTAATTGAATGTTAAATTCTCCGTTTAAATCTGATACATCACCCATTGTATAAGAAGAGTCATTAGAATATTTAACAGCGATGGAGGTAAATACTAATGGCTCATAAATTATAGAGTCATTTGTCTTAGAAATTCCAAATACTTTTCCTTGAAGAAAAGATGTATTTGAATCCTTATTTTTTAATGTTTCAATTGTATTAACTTCTGATTTAATCCAATCTTTTTCAGGAAGAACCCAACTTCCACAATGAAATCCACTTTCTTGAGACTTTTTCTTAGAATTACAATTTTGAACTATCAATAAAATTGAAACTAAGCTGAATAGATATTTGAAAAAGTTTAACATTGATTTTTACAATTGATGAAATAAATTTCAATTTCCATAAAATTGTTTTCAAATCTACGACTTTTCTATCTTTGCAAATATCATTTATCCACATGCCAAGATACTTCATCAAATTAGCTTATAACGGAATCAAATTCCATGGTTGGCAAATTCAAGATAACGCAGTTACTGTTCAGGGAGAGTTGAACAAAGGATTGAGTTTGTTGTTGGGTGAAGAAATCAAAACCACAGGTTGCGGAAGAACAGATGCAGGAGTTAACGCTTCTGAATTTTTCGCTCATTTTGATGCCAGTCAACTGATTGACAATCTCGTATATAAGCTAAATAGCTTATTGCCTAATGAAATAGTTATTGATTCTGTATTTGAGGTTAATAAGAATGCTCATTCAAGATTTGATGCAAAAGCAAGGACTTACCACTATTTTTTTCATACCAAACCTAATCCTTTTTTGGGGGAGTTTTCATATTACATTCCTAGTAAATTAAATATTGATTTGATGAATCAAGCAGCTCAACTTTTATTAGACGTTACGGATTTCACTTCCTTTAGTAAGGTTCATACTGAAACTTACACCAATAATTGTAAAGTAGTTTTGGTAGAAATAAAAGAAAAGGAAGCGGGTCAATATAAGTTTGAAATTACTGCAGATAGATTCCTTAGAAATATGGTAAGGGCAATTATGGGAACTTTAATTGATGTTGGAAAAAATCGATTGACAATTGATGAATTTAAAAAAGTAATAGAATCCAAAGACAGGCAGAATGCTGGAAAATCTGTGGATGGAAACGCTTTGTTTTTAGCTAAGGTTGCCTATGATTACATTTAATTAAATCACTTTTATCAAGAGACGCTCTCGAAATTCTTTCTTCTGAAAGGGATTGATAAAAGCTAAACTTATTCTATTTAAATCATAATACTCTAATTTCACTTTTTCAGAAATTTTGTACCCTTCATTTTCAACTTCCCAAACTTTATCAGGATTAATCACATACCATTTTCCACGTTCTATTGATTGGATGGATGTTGACTCTATTCTTTTGTTTATCATAAACTCCAGAGCACTTGATTCCGTTGAGAGAAAATAAAGATCATCTTTATGAATGTTTAATCGGTTAATCTCCGTTTTTAGTTGAATTGGTAGTGAATATTCTTCAGTTTTTAATAGGAAAGAATTAAACATAAATCCAATAGTGATGCCACATAGAACTGTTTTAAAGAAATAATTTTCTTTGAGTTGAGGTAAAAATAAAATACTGTAAAACAAACCAATAAGTGCAATATCCCAAATTTTCATACAAAATCCTAACAGCAAAACTGTAACCATTAGAAATGATAAACTGATGAAAATTTGATAATTGATTTTTATAATTCTCTCTTTTAAATTAGAAATTTCTTTTGAGAGTATAATGGAGATAAAAGGAAATATTACCATTGCATAATGCGGGATTTTATAAGAAGAAAAAGAAAGTAAGCTAATAACCGTAAGCGAAATAATTAACAAAATATGGTTGTTGAAATCTAACTTTTTAGTTTTCCAGAAACTGGTAAATTTATTTTTAACAGAATAAATGATAAGTAATGACCAAGGAATAGCGAGTAACAACGAAGTGTGCCATAAATAAAAGAAAGAAGTATTGTTGTCAAACACATTTTCGTGTGTTATTCTCCCAAAACTTTGCGTCCAGAAAAAGAATTTGAGACCCGAATCAATGACTTGACCTTTTATTATTTTATCTCCCGGAATATCGAATTGTATATAGAGTCCATAGAACATTGGAGCCAAAAGAAGAATGATTATTGGGAATACCCATAATAATTTGAACGAGAGTATATGTTTCCGTGTTTCTCGGAAATAGATTAATAAGAAGAATGCAATTAAAGGGACTATGAATCCTATGGGACCTTTTGACATCATAGCGAATGAGATACCAGCTCCAATCCCTAAAACGTGTATTAATTTTCCTTTTTTTAAAAACTCAATGAGTTGCCAAAAAGTAAAAATGATAAAAGAAGTTAAGATTAAATCTGTTTTAATGTCAGAATTAATCCAAACATAACCTATTGTTGTACAAAGAATTATTATAGAATTGATAGCAATTTTTTTGCCATGGAGCAAATTTGCTAATTTATAAGTTGAAAAAATTCCCAAAAGAGAAATTAAAAGACTTGGGAGCTTGTAGGCAAAATTATTAATGCCAAAGAAATGATAACTCAAAGATGAAATCCAAAAAAGTAAAGGGGGTTTATCCAAATAATCCATTCCTCTTTCTTTTATCTCAAGGAGTGAATTGGTTTGTAACATTTCCATAGAAATAGCAGCATACTGAGCCGAATCAACATCAATTACATCAATAAAAAAGGATAGGCAGTAAACAATGAACAACAGAAATAAGAAAATCTTAATAGTTAATGGATGATTAATAAATTTCATAGGCAAGAGGTATTTATTAAGTGGTTGTCTAAGAGTAACTCAAGATACACTGTTTTAGTGTATAATCTGAAATTTCATTTATTCTAAATTCTACAGTTCTATTCAAGTTAATAACTTTTAAAAAAACGGATTTAAAAACTTTGTACAGCTTACAAATCAAGATTACATTTGAGAAAAATAAATTAAATGGCTGAAATAAATCAATTAGAAAATATCGCTTCACAAGTAAGGCGTGACATTGTAAGAATGGTACATGCTAACAACTCTGGTCATCCAGGAGGATCTTTGGGATGTGTGGAGTACTTTGTTTCTCTTTATTTTGAAATTATGAATCACAATGCAGATGATTTTGATATGGATGGATTTGACGAGGATGTTTTCTATTTATCAAACGGACATATTTCGCCAGTTTGGTATAGTGTTTTGGCTCATGCAGGTTATTTTGGAAAAGATGAATTAGCCACTTTTAGAAAATTAAATTCAAGATTACAAGGACATCCAGCTACTGAAGAAGGATTAGAAGGAATAAGAATTGCTTCAGGTTCATTGGGTCAAGGATTATCAGTAGGATTAGGAACTGCCCTTACCAAAAAACTAAATGGAGAAGATTCATTGGTTTATACATTGCATGGGGACGGGGAGTTACAGGAAGGACAAATCTGGGAAGCAGCAATGTATGCAGCTGCCAATAAAGTAGATAACGTTATTTCAACAATTGATTACAATGGTCGTCAAATTGATGGTGATGTGGAAGATGTACTTTCATTAGGAGATTTAGAAGGAAAATGGAAAGCATTTGGATGGGAAGTTTTGGTTGAGGACAATGGAAACGACATGAAATCCGTTATTGAAGTATTGAACAAGGCCAAATCCTTAACTGGAAATGGAAAACCTGTAATGATTTTACTTAAGACCGAAATGGGACAAGGTGTAGATTACATGATGGGAACTCACAAATGGCATGGTTCAGCGCCTAATGACGAACAGCTTGAAACTGCTCTCAATCAATTGGAAGAAACTTTAGGTGATTACTAATGGCATAAGAATTGCTTAATACTACTAAAACCCAATACATGAAGCTTATTTCAACAAAAATCCTCGTTTTATTAGTATTTCTTTCTGCATCTTTTTGTTCTTTTTCTCAAACTACTGCAAAACCTCAAACAACAAGAATTCTATTCATTTTTGATGGATCCAATTCAATGAATGGTCAATGGCAGCAATCCAGTAAAATAAAAGTAGCTAAGAAACTGATGTACGAAACGATGGATGAATTATCAAAATTAGATAATTTGCAAGTTGGATTAAGAATGTACGGACATCAAACCAGAATTTATCCAGGTCAACAAGATTGTAACGACACCAAACTGGAAGTGCCTTTTGGTGAAAATACTTTTGATAAGATAAAGCTAAAAATCAATTCATTACAACCCAAAGGAACAACTCCAATTGCGAGATCCTTGGAATATGCTGCGCAAGATTTTCCACCTTGTGACAATTGTCGAAATGTAATTATACTAATTACAGATGGAATAGAAGCTTGTGATGAAGATCCTTGTGCTGTTGCAAAAATGTTGAGAGAAAAAGGAATAGAAGTTCGTCCATATGTTATTGGGATAGCTATGGATTTAGCTTCTTTAAAGGATTTTCAATGCATTGGAAAAGCATATGATGCAAGCACGGAGGAATCTTTTAAAAGTGTGATGAAAGTGGTAATGAGTGAAGCCTTGAACAACACAACAGTTCAAGTAAACTTATTGAACAAAAAGAAAAAACCAAGAGAAACTGACGTTGCTATGTCATTTTATGACATGAAAACAGGAGAGCTGAAGTATACGTTTATGCATACTTTGGATCGAAAAAATCGTCCTGATACCATGACTATTGATCCGTTATCTACTTATAGATTAGTAGTTCATACTACTCCTCAAGTTATAAAGGAAAACATAACCCTCAAACCAGGAGAGCATAATACAATAACTTTAGATGCTCCTCAGGGAGGATTAGAATTCAGGATTTTGGGAGCTGGAAATTCCTTTACCGATATAAAATGTGTGATTAGGAAAAAAGGAGAATCCGAAACATTGAATGCGCAAAGAATGAATAGCAGTGATAAATACATTGTAGGAAGATACGATATTGAAATTTTGTGTTTGCCAAGAATTGTAATGAAAAATGTAAAAGTAGAGCAGAGCAAAACCAATCGAATTCAAATTCAGCAATCTGGTATTGCAAATATCAATACTCCATTTTTTGGAATAGCTTCTATATTTACTTTGGTTGATGGAAAAAGAGTTTGGGTTTGTAATTTGGAAAAAGAGAAACTAAATTATCAAATCGCTTTACAACCCGGAAAATATACAATCGTATATCGCCCAGCACGAAAAAAATCATCAGCATATACCATAAGTAAAGAGTTTAAAGTAACACCAGGAGCAGCAGTTGAAGTAAATTTGTAATACCAATAAAAACTATTAAAAACACAACAGAATGAAAGACTACCCAGTATTAGGAACAAAAGACACAAGATCAGGATTTGGAGATGGATTATTGGAATTAGGAAGAAATAATGAAGATGTGGTTGCACTTTGTGCAGATTTAACCGGTTCTTTGAAAATGAATGCCTTTCAGGATGAGTTTCCCGAAAGATTTTTTCAAGCTGGAATAGCTGAAGCAAATATGATTGGAATGGCAGCAGGAATGACAGTAGGAGGTAAGATACCTTTTACAGGAACATTTGCTAATTTTTCTACAAGTAGAGTATATGACCAAATCCGTCAGTCAATTGCCTATTCAGATAAGAATGTAAAAATATGTGCTTCTCACGCTGGATTAACCTTAGGAGAAGATGGAGCGACTCACCAAGTATTGGAAGATATAGGAATGATGAAAATGTTGCCAAACATGACGGTAATTAATCCTTGTGATTATAACCAAACAAAAGCTGCTACCTTAGCAATTGCTGATTACGAAGGTCCCGTTTATTTAAGATTTGGAAGACCAAAAGTTCCAATCTTTATTCCAGAAGATACTCCTTTTGAAATAGGAAAAGGAATTCAATTGACTGAAGGAACAGATGTAACGATAGTTGCAACAGGGCATTTGGTTTGGAAAGCAATAGAAGCTGGAAAATCCTTAGCTGAAAAGGGAATAAGTGCGGATATTATCAATATTCACACAATCAAGCCTCTTGACGAGGAAATTATTTTGAAATCAGTGATGAAAACAGGATGTGTTGTAACTGCTGAAGAACATCAGATAGCTGGTGGATTAGGTGAAAGTGTTTCGTCATTATTATGTAGAACATTACCCACTCCTCAGGAGTTAGTAGCTGTTAATGACACTTTTGGAGAAAGTGGAACGCCTGATGAATTGATGGTTAAATATGGATTAGATTCTGTTGATATTATCGCTGCAGTGGAAGCTGTGATGAAGAGGAGGTAACGTGCTTATCTATTATTTAGTTGCGCAGTTTAGCAACTAATTTAGCTAATACAAACCGAATAGAAAATCCTCACAAATACTCGTAAGTGGCTTTTGGTTAATTGATTAATTAATTGTAAGCTTAAGTAGAACTGTTGTTTTTCGTTTTTAATTCAATGATTTTATCAGCATTTACTTTCCACTCATCATTTTTTAAAAGTAGCTCAATAGAAAATGGCCAACCAGCTGCAATGATTTCAACCGATTTTCCATCTTCTGATTCCTTAATTCTCTTTATAGGTTGATTGTCTGACAATTCGTTTAATTTTTCTGCAACAGAATTTGGATATTTTCCATTCCACAATATATCGGCTTTGTCATTTTTTAAAATTAAGGATTGAATAGTTTTTTTATTGCCTAATAATAAAGCATTATCAAATTCACGAAATATTTTTTCAGGTTCTCCTTCTTTTACATCAGCATTATTGATAGCAAACTGCATTAATTCCTCTTCACTCAATTGGTTTGACAATTCTATAAATTCAAGAATTGTATTTTTCATATTCATAATTCTTTCCTCATCATTTTCAGAGCAAGTTTTAATTACATAAGTCCAAAAATAATTTGTAGGGAAAGAGTTTTTCAAGCAGACAAATCGATTGAAAGAAGTTCCGCAACTAATTGGCGTTTTTTTAGCAGAAGAATATCCTGTTATATAAGCCGAAACTTCATTAAAAGTTCCTTCAAGACAATACATTTTTGGTCTGAAACATAAATGTTCAATAAATTCCGGAAATGTTCTTTCTTTCTCCACAGTTTGTTCTTATTGCCTTTATTTCAATATTCGTTTGGCTATTGCTTGAGCATCTTTGCTATATTGGTCATCTCCGGATGATTTCCATTCTCCAGTTTTCTCAACATAATATAGAATGGTTTTTTCAATAACTCCTTCATAACCCCCATATAAATCCAACATGGATTGCACTTCAGTCATATAGTCTGTTTTACTAATTTTATCTGTCTTCAACAAATCCCATTGCTTATTAATTCGCTTTGATTTTTCTTTATATTCTGGGTCTTTGGATTTATAAGCCATTAAAAAAAGAGAAAGTGCTTTCGCTTCTGGTGATGGTTTTTCAAATTCTTTTTTCATGGGTTATATTTCTTATATAATTGTGAGCATAAAAGTAAACACTAATTTGATTAAAAAGAAATGTGGATGGTTTAGGATTTTTGAAGATGTATGAGCAGATTTTCTGATAAACCTTGTCAAATTATTTAATAATTATCCGAATCTTTTTT
>JBMYYT010000031.1:0-14850 GCA_049609665.1 Flavobacteriales bacterium
GTAGATAATTTAATTATTTCGCAACCTGATAATGGAGAGCAAGCTCTTGAAATTGCGGATAATCTTATCCGTTCGGGTGCTATTGATTTAATTATCATAGATTCTGTTGCAGCACTTACTCCTAAAGCTGAGATTGAAGGAGAAATGGGAGACTCGCAAATGGGACTTCAAGCAAGATTGATGTCTAAGGCATTGAGAAAATTGACTGCCTCGATCAGTAAAGCGAATACATGTTGTATTTTTATTAATCAATTGAGAGAGAAAATTGGAGTAATGTTCGGAAATCCAGAAACTACTTCTGGAGGAAATGCTCTTAAGTTTTATTCATCTATTAGATTGGATATCAGAAGATCAACTCAAATTAAAGGAAGTGAAGAAGTTCTTGGTAACAGAACAAGAGTGAAAGTTGTGAAAAACAAAGTGGCTCCACCATTCCGTAAAGCAGAATTTGATATCATGTATGGACAAGGAATTTCCAAAACTGGTGAAATATTGGATTTAGCAGTAGAAAAAAACATCGTGAAGAAAAGTGGTTCTTGGTTTAGTTACGGAGAAACAAAATTAGGTCAAGGGCGTGATGCTGTGAAAGACTTAATTGGCGATAATCCTGAATTAATGGACGAATTAGAAACAAAAATTTATGCTGAATTAAACTCAGATTCAGAATAAATTGAAAAGTTAAACCTGTTTAAAAATGCTCCTTTTTAGGGGCATTTTTCAGTAGTATTAAAATAAGTTTTAGTAAAATTGATTATGAAAAATTGGCACCTATTTGCAATCGGAATACTTTTTATGATTAGCTGTAAAGGAGATCCTTCCACTACGGAGACGAGCACAATTCCTGAAACAGATACCACTCAAATTGTTCAAACGAATACTGAATTAAGTGATATAGAGCAGTACATTATCACCAATCCAAATTCAGAAAAAGGATATTACCAATTGGCTTCCTATTATTTGAAAAACAACCAACCTGACTTAGCATTTACGCAAATAAATAAAGCCATGAAAATGGTTCCAAAAGATCCAGACATCAATTTACTAAAAGGAAAAATTTATATCGGTTTAAACAAACTGGATTTAGGACTTCCGTTTATAGAGAGAAGTGTGGAGCTTGATAGTTTGCACATAGAAGGGAATTTAGCTTTGGCTGATATTTATTTAAAAGGGAAAGATCTTGATAATTCTGTAAGATTGATTAACACAGTAATTAGTCAAAATCAATATTTAGCTGAACCTTATTTTCTAAAAGGAATATGGTATGAAATGCAAGGCAAAACGGACCTGGCAATTTCCTCTTACCAAACAACAATTGAGCGTAACCCAAACTATTATGATGCTTATTTAAAGCTTGGGACTATTTATAATAATCAAGATAACCCATTGGCAATTCAGTATTTTAATTCGGCAATTTCTATTTACCCAAAGAGTATTGAAGCCTGGAGAATGAAGGGTATGAGCTATTTCGATCACGAACAATTTGATCTTGCAATTGGCTGTTTTGATACTATTTTGTCTTTTGACTCTACCTTTGAGGTTTCGCATTTCGATATTGGCAGGGCTCATATAGGAATGTGCTATGACAACAATCCAAAAACTAAAAATGATTCTCTCTTGAAAGAGGCTATCACGCATTTTGACAAAGCATTGTTCATCAATGAAAACTATGTTCCTGCGCGTTATAACCGAGCACTATGCTATGAAAATTTAGGAAATGTGGCTCTCGCCAAAACAGAATACAAAAAGATTTTGGAGATTGAAGTGAACTACGAACCAGCAGTTGATGCTTTGAATAGATTGGAGAGGTAGTTATTCTAATTCTTCTTCAATAAATCTTAAGACTTCTTCTTCATAATCTATTCCGCCTATTTTGTGCAGATAATTGTGCCCTGCTCCTGCAACTGGAACAAATACTTTATATGAAGATTTTAAACTATCGAAAAGCATTTCTCCGTACTCATATGAAATGTTTTCATCTTTATCTCCATGTGCAATTAAAACAGGTTGAGTAATGTTTTTTACTGAATTTATTGGCTTAACTTCTTCTGGATTGAAATTGGCAATTTCACCCGCTTTTTTTAATGCTCTGTCTGTCATAAATCTAAATCCTATTCCAAACAATATTCTTTTTTGATAATCATAAACAATTTGATCCAACTCAGTAAAAGTACATTCTATTAAACCAAACTCTATTCTTTTATCCAGTTCAAGTGCCTGAATTGCAATTGCTCCACCGAGAGACGCGCCCCAGATTCCAACTGGAGTGTTGGGATACTTGTTTTTGAGAAAGCTAACTATCTCCTTTATATCCTGCTTTTCTTTTGCTCCATAGGTGCAATATTCTCCGCCACTTTTTCCGTGTGCTCTTAAATCAAAAAGCAATGTTCCGATTTTCAATTCAGCTAATTTTTCGGATAAATTTGAATATGGTTCTTTACAACTCCCTATCCCGTGGACCATTATAATAATTCCTTTTACTGAATCTTCTTTTGGTAAAACCAAATAGGAATCAAGCGAGATAGAATCCTCAACTGTTAAATCGATTTTTTCTGCTTTGAAGTTATAGCCGTTCCAGTCAATTTCTTGAGAAATATCATGTTTCATAATAATTGCATACGGGGCAACGTGGTAAGTCACGATATAGGTGCCGATTATTCCAAGGAGGATTAGAAAAACACTGACTTTTAATATTTTCCTAAATCTCTTCATTAATCAATCCTCACAAATCGTTTTACAATTCTTTGAGTCTCATCTTCAAAGATGAAAAAATAAGTCCCTGAAACAAGTCTCGAAATGTCAATTTGGTTTCCTGAATAAGTTAAAGGATGTTTTCTCCCTGTGATATCAATAGCAGAAATTTTTCCATTAAAATTATGATCGCTTTTTAAAGAAACATAATTTGAATTACTTGGATTAGGATAAATAATTAACTCATTAACAGCCGTTAACTCTTCAGTTGATGCAGGGAAATAGAACTCAACATCCAACATGGGTTTGTTTACAGAGTCCCCAGTTGAGAAATAAAACACACTTCCATCAGTTGTATCTACCATTGATATTCTGAACTGTGTTACCCCAGTTGTATTGAATTCCGTTAAGAGCCCTTGAGGAACTCCAATTCTTAACCAAAATCCATTTTCCTTGACGCTTCCATAGACACAAGCGGTATCCAACTTATCTGCAGGACTTGAATAATCGCTAAACTCAACTGCTGATGAAGATCCAAAATTCCCTCTTTTTACTTCCAAAATAACTTTATTAAATGTGGGTAAAGTTCCTGTGTGATTATGTCTGTGTAAGAAAATATTTGCCTTATGAATGGGAGCAGAACTGGGTAAAGAAGCAGTATTGAAACTCACTATTCCTTTGGAAATTCCAACGGTTCCGCTATTTCCAATAGCTATGCTTCCTGCATTGATAATTGAAGTAGAACTAACTCCTCCGTCTTTAGAGCTTCCCTCAGAGACATAAGAAGAATCTACTTCGTTTCTCAAATAATCCCAGTAAAACTTCTGAAAATGATAGCTATAAAAATCATCAAAACCTTGACTGCTCAAATGAAAACAATCTCGGAATGCTGTGTAATCATTCATCATTATTTTTGGTGTTGGATAATCCAATCTTCCACCAGGAAATGGGACTGACTTGGCTGGGTAAGTTCCACTTGGTGCAACTCCAAGTGGTGTTGCTTGCCCATATAAATACTGCATTAACCCTAAGGCATTGTTGTAATAAACCTCACTGTGAGAATTTGCTAAAGCCTCAAATTTCTTTGAAGCTTTTGCTAATAAGGTGTTGATTTCGATAAAATTTGGTTTCCCCATTCCGTTCCATCTACTATAAAATAAATGAAAAGTTGGAGCTGCAAATGTCATTATTACTTCCTCAAAGTTTGCATAATCATATCCTGGAACATAAATTTTGACTCCAGGTTTCATAGTTTTCAAATTCATAATAATACTGTCCACTCTATTCACCATTGCATCTATGAGAGAATCAGTAGTCAGAGAATCCATTGATTTATTCCATTCATTTAAAATGTCATTTCCTCCAATGCTTAAATTGATGAGTTCAACATCTGGATGAGCATTTAACTCATTTTGAACGTCCGTTTTGCTCGCAGCAGTCAGAAAATTAGCAGTAACCGCACCACTTATAGAAAGGTTTGTCGTATTGCTATACATTTCAATATTTGTATATCCATACCTATCCAAGTTATTTTCAAAAGAGCCGAAGTTATAAGGGAAACTCGACCAACTATCGCCAATCATCATTATTTTGGTCACTGAAGAATCGCACTGAGAAAAACTGATTTGTGTGAACACAAACAATAAAGTAAAAAGAGTAAAAATGTTTTTCATATCATCATGGAATAAGGAATTTTTAAAGGTACTAAAAAATTAAAAGTCAAATGTTGTATGGTTTCTTACTTTGATTCGATTTAACTTCTATTAACTCATTCTTTTTATTTAAATTCAAGAAAATATCCTAAGCATGAAGAAAATTGGATTAGCAATTTTTATTATTTCGTTTACATTTTTTGTGATATTACTTTCTTTGGGAGAGTACAAAATCACGAAAGATACTTTAAAAGCTGGAGCTCCTAATCAATATGATTATGCAGTCCAGACTGAATCTTTCAATGAAAACAAAGGAAAAATTTACAGGAATCAATTCTCCTTTGTTTCTGAAATCAAGAAAGTTCTCCGGCAAACTAATTCACTTATAGTGAATGAACAAGGAATATCAGATGAAGATATTTCTAATTTAATTTATCATTCTACGATTGATGATCAGGTTAATTTTAATGAACAAAGTATAGCTCTCTCATTTCCTGAGTCGACAAAATTGGATAGTTCCAAAAAGAAGTTGGTTGCCGATAATTTAAGTTGGTTGTTTTCGAAAACTGATTTGAAAAACAAAGAAGAGCTTGGAGAAATCATCAATAATAAAAAGACAGATATCAATAAGAGTGTCATCGGAAAATTTGGATTTGATGAAGGTAAATTCAGTGAATATTTATTTCCGATTACAAAAAAATCAACCACAGGATTTATAGCTAACAATCAGTGGCTTTTATTCCTGTTATCTCTTATTATGGCTTCGATTGGAGTACTTCTAAATGTTTTGCCAGATATGAAAAAATATCCTGGAATTAAAAATGATGGGGTTTATCATAACCCTGCAACAAACCGAGGTTGGATTGGGATAATTGTTGGAACATTTTTAATTGGTTTTTATGTATTACTCTATTGGTTTCCACAATATTTAACTCCTTGGATTGTGATGGTAGATCCAATAAGTCAAAAAATAAGTGGAGGCAATGCCTCTCAATGGTTTTTATATGGATTGATGTATACACTTGCCATGCTTGTAATGGGAGTGAGAATGATAATCAAATACCGACATAACAAGTATCAAATCTTTAGAACCATTTCAGTTATGTTTTTCCAACTTGGATTTGCGTTTTTAATTCCAGAAATACTTGTTAAACTTAACAATTTCAATTTTGTGAATATGTGGCCGTTGGATTATGATTTCTTTTTCGAATGGAATTTAAAATCATTAATGGATAACGGACAATTAGGGCTATTCATGTTAGTCTGGGGAATTGCTCTTTTTGCAATTGGAGTTCCTGTTTTCGTTTATTTCTTTGGAAAAAGATGGTATTGTTCATGGGTTTGTGGTTGTGGAGGATTAGCTGAAACTTTAGGGGATCCATACAGACAATTATCTGATAAATCTCTAAAAGCATGGAAACTTGAAAGATGGTTGATCCATAGCGTTTTGGTATTCGCAGTTATAATGACAGCGTTGGTGCTTTATACTTTTTTTAGTGGTGAAAGCACAATTCTTGGATTAGACTCTTTCAAAGTCAGAAAAACTTATGGCTTTTTCATCGGTTCAGTTTTTTCTGGATTGATTGGAACTGGTTTTTATCCTCTTTTAGGAAACAGAACTTGGTGTAGATTTGGTTGCCCATTAGCTGCCTATTTAGGATTAGTCCAACGGTTTAAATCACGTTTTAGAATCACAACAAACGGAGGTCAATGTATCTCCTGTGGAAACTGTTCCACCTATTGTGAAATGGGAATTGACGTGAGAGCTTACGCACAAAAAGGTCAAAACATTGTGCGTTCATCTTGCGTAGGTTGTGGAGTTTGTAGTGCAGTTTGTCCAAGAGGGGTTTTAAAATTAGAAAACGGACCAGAAGAAAATAGAGTTTCTGATTTACCTATTATTTTGGGGAATGACGGGATTGCTAAGTTGAATGATAATTTGATGTAAAATCCCATCCTAACCTTCCCAAAGGGAAGGAATTTTGTTTTTGACAAGTCAAAAACTACTCATTGGAAAAGAAGTTCCTTCCCTTTGGGAAGGTTAGGATGGGAACTAAAACGAGAATATAAAACCTTGCAACTGGCATCTTGAATAAAAACTCCTAACTTTGTACTCCAAAGAAAAAACAATGTCAAAAACGGTCGTAGTCGGATTATCAGGTGGAGTAGATTCCAGTGTTGCAGCATACTTGCTTAAAGAACAAGGCTATAATGTTATTGCGCTTTTCATGAAAAACTGGCACGATGAAACGGTGGTTATCAATAACGAATGTCCTTGGATTGATGATAGCAATGATGCTTTGGCAATTGCCGAACAACTTGATATTCCTTTTCAAACTCTTGATTTAAGTGCTGAATATAAAGAACGGATAGTAGATTATATGTTTTCGGAATACAATGCTGGGCGAACTCCAAACCCAGATGTGTTGTGCAACCGAGAAATAAAATTTGATGTGTTTTTGAATGCGGCTCTCAAACTTGGTGCTGATTTTGTAGCTACAGGCCATTATTGCAGAAAAGGTTCGGAAGTGATTGAAGGTGAAGAAATTCACAAACTTTTAGCAGGAAAAGACGATAACAAAGACCAAAGTTATTTCTTGTGTCAATTGAACCAATTTCAATTATCCAAAGCACTTTTCCCCATAGGAGAATTACAAAAAAGTGAAGTTCGTGATATTGCCAGAGCGCAGAATTTAGTAACTGCTGAAAAAAAAGACTCGCAAGGTTTATGTTTTGTAGGAAAAATTAAATTGCCTGATTTTCTTCAACAGCAATTACAGCCCAAAAAAGGAAGAATCATTGAAATTCCAGAGGGTTTCTCTGCTTATTCGGACTATCAAACTAAATCTGAAATTGCAGACTTAGCAGCTCCGTTTATCTATCAACAAGAAGATGGAATTGATAAAGGAGAGCATCAGGGAGCACATTATTTCACTGTTGGCCAAAGAAAAGGATTAGGAGTTGGCGGAACAGAATTTCCATTATTTGTAATCGCTACTGATGTAAACGAAAACATTGTATATGTGGGACAAGGAACCGAACATCCTGGGCTTTTCAGAAAAGCACTAAAAGTTGCTAAAGATGAAATACATTGGATTAGAGAAGATTTAAGACTCAATTCTGGTGAGCAATTAACCTGTGATGTTAGAATCCGTTACCGTCAAGATTTGGAAAAAGCAACCGTTTTTCAAATGGAAAATGATTTATATATTTTATTTGAATATCCTCAACGTGGAATTACCTCGGGGCAATTTGCAGCTTGGTATTTGGAAGATGAATTGTTAGGCTCTGGAGTTATTTCGTAATTTTCTTGCATAAAAAAAGAGCCCATATAGAGCTCTTTTCTATTCATTATTTTAAATCTTATTGTTTAATAAACTTAGTTGTTCCTATGTAAGAGTCTGTAGTTATTTGGATTACATACATTCCTTTTGGTAATGCACTCACATCAATTTTATTTGAAGTTAAATTCGATAAAGAGATCACGTTCTTTCCTGTTACATCCATTACTACCAATTTATTTAATTGAGAGCTTTCCTCAATAGTTAATTGATTAGTAGCAGGATTAGGATAAACCGAAATTGACTTTTGAGTAACTTCTGAAATGCTTACTGTTGGGTTAACCGTATATCCTGTCATCCACTCAACACTTCCTGTAAGGTTGCCGTTGGCATCTATATCATAAGAAACAAGAGGGAATTTTGCATTAACCGCATCAGACCAATATTGGTGGCTATAAGCTGTGTCTAATTCACTTGTTGCTAACCTATAAACCCCTCCTGTTAATGTTCCTTTTCCCCATGTTTCTGTCTTTGTTCTTCTTATTACATATTGTCTTATACAAGGAAAGATTCCAAATGGTGTAGTAAGTGTACCCGATGCGCTAAAATCTGATTCGATAAAAGTTTCGCTTATTACTTTAATTGAATCCGCCAAAGGTTGACCAACAGATGCGCCTGAAACTGTAGCAGTAGTTTTTGCTGTATCTTTAAAAGTAGTTCCGAAAACACTTGGGAAAGTAATAATTGTCTCGGCATCTTGAGATTTGACATGTGCTGTTCCATTAGATAAACCGATTAATTCCAATGCAGAAGAGCTTCTTCTTAAAAAAATGTAATTTGTATCTTCCGCTATCCCATGCGTTGCAGTTGGATAATGACTCCTCATACTTCCTCTTCCGAAAACATCCCACGGATGTTCCATGGTAGTTGTGTCTCTTCCATTAATTAACAAAGAAGAAAAATTCCAAGTATTCCCCGCAGAGTTTGTTCCTAAATTGATAAGAGGAGAAACATCCGTTGCTCCATAAATTATATCTCCAATATTTGCAATATTAGCATCGTTAATTGTTTGAGATTTTGCAGAAATCATCAATAAAAAAGATGATGTTATAAGTATTATTTTTTTCATAAATTTATTTTTATACTGTTAAAAGTAAGGTTAAAATTAGTGTATTTCACTAACTTAACACAATGTTATTTATAATTCATACGACCAAAGAAACCAAATAGTTGGGTGAATGAAAAAAAATTGTAACTTTTTTAAACCTCAAATCGTATACCACCAGACTACAAAAACTATGACTCTTAAAGAATACAATACTTGTGTTGATTTATATGCCGACAGGCTGTATTCTTTTGTGTTTAAGAACTTGAAGGATAGCGAGAGAGCAAAAGATATCATTCAAGATGTATTTGAAAAAGTGTGGGTAAAAATTGATGAAATTGAAAATAATAATATCAAATCTTATTTATTTACGGTTGCATACAGAACAATGCTTGACGTGATTAAAAAAGAAAAAAGAACAACCTTGACTGAGGAAATAAGTGATTTTGAAAAACCAGTTGCTTCTGGAGAATATACTGGGATTAATGAAGTGCTTGAGGAAGCTCTTGCAACCATTCCTGAAATACAAAGAAATGTAATCTTGTTAAGAGATTACGAAGGATATTCGTATGAAGAAATAGGGAAAATAACTGAGTTAAAGGACTCACAAGTAAAAGTTTATATATACAGAGCAAGAAAAGCTCTTCAAAAATATTTAGTAAGTGTAGAAACAGTATTAGGATGATAACAAGAGAGAATTACGAAATATATTTTATTGATTTTTTGGAAGGAAACCTTTCGGAAGAAGAAATAATTCTTGTCGAAAATTTCTTGGAAAACAACCCTGATTTAAAAGAAGAATTGGAGTTGTTAGACTTTGAATCGGTCAATTTAAAACCTACAGTTTCTTCCACTGATTTTTCTTTCCTTAAAAAAGAACAAGCTATTGATTCAGAAAATGAAACTAATTTTTTTATTGGGAAATTAGAAGGTGATTTATCCACTGAAGAAGAAAAAATGCTGACTCTTTACTTAAAGGAAAACCCTGAAAAAATAAATCTTTATGAATCTTTTCAGCAAACAAAATTAACTCCAGTAGTTCATTTTTATCCTGGAAAAAAGAAACTTAAAAAACAACCGAGCCGAACTTTATTCTTTTCTCTGGCAACAAGTGCAGCGGCAGCAGCTATTTTTGCAGTTATAGTTTTTAATTTTAATACGCAAGAAACTATTTATCAAGCTTCTAATTTTAAAAATAACTGGGAACTTAACTCACCGCCAATTCAAAACCAGATAGTCAAAGTTGAGGAAGTCAATACGCCAAAAGAAACAACTTTTGTAAAACCTAAATCAATTGATGAAACTCCAATTTCAAGTGGTCCAAAGCCTCGTACAAAAAGTTCATTAGAAGCTGAACAAATTCCGGAAATAGAAATCAATCAGCCTGAGCGAGGAGAACTTATGGCAAGTTATACTCCTGTAAAAGTCCCTGCTCCTCAAAAAGAAAGAGAAATTCAAACTACTTCCTCATACACTCCAAGAGAATTTGTAAAAGAAAAAACTAAAGATTTTGTTCAAGAAAAGACAAATAAAGAAGTTGAAACAGGGCAAGATTTATTTGCATTTGCAACAGAAAAAGTAAAAGAAAATGTAATCCCTAAATTTGTCGAAGTTGAGACTAAAGAAGTTGAAAATCAAAAATATAGGACCATAAAAATTGGAAAAAAGTTTTCCATAAAACAAAAAATTAAAAGTTAATTGTAACTTTTTGATAGAGGTAGTAGTTCTACCTCCAAACAACAATAAAACTAAAAATCATGAAATATTTAACTACTCTATTATTAGCCCTTTTTACTTTTGGTGCATCAGCCCAAGTTGACTCAACTGAAAACCAAAGTGACACGATTCAATCCCAAAAAACAGAAATTGATTTTGGAAATGTGAAAGTAATCGTGAAAGACAAGAAAAAAATAAAATCGACTAAGGATTCAATTCAAAATATTGACGATGATGATTACGAAGATGAAAGATCTTATCCTCAAGTAAATTTTGAAACAAGCTTTGGAATTGGTGTTGCAGGATTTTCAGAGGTAACTCATACTGGATCGGTTGGAACTCAAGCCGTAACTTCAACTGCAAGTTTAGATTTAGATTATGGAAAATGCAGAAACTACATGATTAATGGAAATTTATCTATTGATATCACAAAAAACTTTGGAATATTGACAGGAGTTGGATTTGAATTTAATCGTTATGTGTTCAGAGAAAACTTACAAGTAACACCTAAAGATGGACATTTTGTATCGGATTCGATTACTTCGTTTAGCTCTTATAAATTCAAAACTAATTATGTGCAACTTCCTCTAATGCTTAAGTTTCAAAACAACAGTGAGAGCTTTAAATTCGCAATCGGTGGAACTTTTAGTTATAACATTGGAAACAAAGTGAAGTATGAATTCTCTGATCAAGATGCGGATTACAAGACAACAATAAAAGGAAATTACAATGTTGCTCCAATCAAATTATCAGTAGGTGCAAGAATTGCTTACAAAGGAATTGGTTTATACGTGAACTACGGATTAACAGAGATGAACAAAGATTTCTTGGTAACCAAAAATGGATTTAGAGATTTAATGCCATTCTCCGCAGGGATTACTTTGGGAGGATTATAAAAAATAAAATACTGAAATTATCAAGCCACAGGAATACTTTTCTTGTGGCTTTTTTGATGAATTGGTTTTAGGGAATACTTCCTTATATTTGCATCTTAATACAAACAATAAAAGAACAAACACCAATGAAAAAATTTATCGCAATCTTATTTGCTGGAGCACTAATTGCTTCATGTGGGAATGAAAAAGAGGCTTCTAATCATGAAGACAATGCACATACAGAAGAAACGGATTCAATCCCTGCTCCTTTGCAAGTTGTAGAAGGATACACGCACTATGGAATTGAAAAAGTGAGTATGGATCATCCTTTGGATATTCACACTTTTGCAACTGCCTTTGCCGATGGAAAAACTGCAAACTATACGATTAAAACAGAGCTTGCAAGTATTTGTGCTAAAGCTGGATGTTTTGTAATTGTTGATTTACCAGATTCTACAAAAATGAGAGTTATGTTTAAGGATCACTTTACAATTCCACCAAAAACTGAAATGGGGACAGAAGCAATCTTCACTGGAGAAGCTATGATGGATACCACTTCTATTGATCATCTAAGACACTATATCGAAGATGAAATGGAAGGTGAAGATGTGTCTGCTGAAAAGAAAGCTGAACTACAAGCTAAATGGGATGCTGTAACTGAACCTGAAATAGAGCCAGTATTTGTGGCTACTGGGATTTTGGTTAAAAACTAATCGAAACTCAATGTCATTCCTGTGAAGACAGGAATCTAATTCAATGAAAAACAAAAATTAGAAACCTCTCAATTCACTTTGAGAGGTTTTTTTATGATCAGTTTGAACCTAATTCGTTGATAAGTGTACCGATTTTCGATAAGAAACCTTATTTTTAAACTGAAATGAAAAAATATTTACTTTCCATAGCAATTTTTCTGGGCTGTTTAGTTGGCCATTCCCAAAGTCCGGCAGCTTCAAAAAAACAAAAGGGCAAAGTCTCTAAGTATAAATTAAACTTTGATAAAAACACACCAAAACCCAGTTCCAATCAGCTCAATGTTGACTTTGAATATCGGCAAAAAAAATCATTCAATTACCAGTATTCACTGTATCTAAACAGTGATTTATCAAACAAAAATTTCCCAGCACTTCTATCAGCTTATGAAATCGATTCTTCTAATTCTGAACTGTATTTTGAATTAGCAAAATACTATGAATTAAAACAAAATTCAGCTCAAAAAAAGGCTTTTTGTAAAAAACTAAAAGCTACAAAACTCAGCCCAGCATTGAGAGAATATGCCTACAACACCTTAATGTCGGTTGAGAAAAATGGAATCTTAATTACGTATGGAGAGGATGACACCTACCCTATTTGGATTCTTCAAAGTCTCGAAAAAATCAGAACTGATATTACTGTGATTACCTATGATTTATTGGTCACGAAAGAATATCGTGAACAACTCAAAAAAGACTTAGGGCTGAAATTTGCCAAAAAATATTCTAATAAACTAAAAGTACTTCAAGACATTGCGGTAAAAAATTCTTCAAAGCCAATTTATTATGCTCTCACGGTTTCTCACTCGGCCCTGAAAGAATTAAAATCGAACTTATACCCAACTGGACTGGCGCTAAAGTACAGTAAGAAAAAATTCAGTAATAACTCTATTTTGATGGTAAACTGGAACAACAAATTCAAAAAACAATACATTTCAAATTCAGCTAACTCAAATAAAATAAAAAAACTGAACGTAAATTATGTGCTGCCTTTAATGCAAATTTCAGGACATTACAAATCAACCAATTTAATTCCTCAGCATCAACAAGCTATTAAGATGATTCGAGCAATTGGAAAAAATGCAGAGAAAACTAAACAAATTGAAGCACTCTTAGCAAAGTAGCGAAACTGGATGGGAAACTATAGCACTTATACTGATAACGAACTGATGGAGAGCATCAAAGAGAAAGACTCTTTGGCTTTTTCAGAATTGTATGACAGATACAATCGAGTTTTGGTGAGTTATTTTTATAAAATGTTGTGGCAGGATAAAGAAAAAGCACAGGACTTTATGCAGGATTTGTTTGCCAAAATAATCGAAAAACCTCATCAGTTTGATGTTAAAAGAAGTTTCAAGACTTGGATGTTCTCAGTGGCAAACAACATGTGCAAAAATGAATATAGAAAACAATCGGTACGGAAAAACACAAGCTATGACTTGGATGAAGGTTACCAAATAAAAGATACAGCGATGGATGCAATGGACAAACTTCAGGATTCCTTGTTCAGTGAAAAACTCAACGTGGAACTCGATAAATTAGACGAAAAACAAAAATCGACTTTTGTGATGCGTTACTTTCAGGATATGCCAATCAAAGAAATTGCTGAAACTCTTGATTGCTCGGAGGGGACAATTAAATCGAGGTTATTTTATACACTAAAAAAATTGACAGTTTCGCTTAAAGATTTTGCCCCACAAATGATAAAAATGCTCCTAATAGTTTTAAGCATTAATAGTTAAAAATATGGATAAGAATAATACATACCATCCAGACGATATAGAAGAATTGTTGATTCAGAAAGAATACAATGAACTCTCTGCAGAAGAGAGAGAATTTGTGGACTCTCAAATTGAAAACGCTACAGAATATGCAGAACTTAGAAATACACTTCTTACTATAAAGAAAATAGCACAGGAAGAACAGGCTATTTTAGTTTCTCCTTCTATCAAAGAAGAACTTCTCGAAAAATTTGAGAACAATAAATCAAAAGCCGGTTGGTTTTCATTAAACTCCATTGGGGAATTTCTTTTTCCGTCCAATACTGCTCTATTCCGCAAGCCAGGATTACAATTTGCATTAGCAGGAGCTTTACTTTTGTTGGTCGTAAATATTGGTCTTGAGCAATTTAGTTTAACGAGCAGTGAGCTTGCGATTAATACAAATAAAAAAGAACTAAGAAAAGAAACTGAAACTCACACAGAAGAAACTGCAGAGAAAGAGAATATAGATTTAGTGGATAAAAAAGAGGATGAAACCTCTAACAATGGAACACTAAACAAACCAGAATCCATTGAGATAAAACAAATAAAAATTCAACCTGAAAAAGTTCAGGCTCCTCCAGCTCCTGCCTCAGCTCCTATAATTGAGAGTACATTGGATGTAATGGTAGAGGATGATGCTATTGAAGAGGTTCATACTATTGTTGCAGCAGATGAAAATGTAACGAAAGGAGATGAAAATCTTAAAAAAGTCAAAAGAGATGATCTTTCTACCGATAAGTTGTCTTTGGCTAAGGAAAACCAAACTCTTAGATACAAAGATTTTAATGGAAGTGTAGATGCAAACTCTGGTTTTGCCAAAACTGTTACTGGAAATATCAGTGCCGATACTACAACTGCCACAACTTTCAATTTCACTCCTCAAACCAATAATGCTGTTTCGTTAAATGAGGTCGTTGTTACGGAAGCAAAACGCAAACCAAACTTCAAGACGGTTACTGTCATGGGAACTTCTCAATCCCTTGCTGCCAATGAAGATGTAATCGATTTGCTATTTGTAACA
>JBMYYT010000032.1:0-14256 GCA_049609665.1 Flavobacteriales bacterium
CTTTCGTACCTTATTTTTCTATTTTGGGTGATAAAGGTGCTTCTGGTATTTACCTTGGTATTGGATACAAATTTTAATCAAAATACTTCCTATTAAATTTCTTTATACAATGAAAAAAATACTTTATCTCACTCTACTGTTAAGTTTAATTAGTTGTTTCAAAATGGATGACTTACCTTTTTTGGGAGAGAAAATCACAGAATATAAATTCGAGGATTTTGAGGGAAATTCTGAATTGGATTTACCAGACAGTTATAATATTCCGGATAGTAATATTCATTTATTTACTCTGAATTCGAAGCTACCTAATGAGTCAACAGGAGAAACCATATATGCTGTATATGTTGGAAATATGAATACTATTACTTCTGATACGGTAATTGTTTATTGCCATGGACAATCCAAGCACATGGATGTTTACTGGGAAAGAGCCAAGTTATTGGCAAATGTAGGTGGTAAAAACAGATACGGAGTATTAATGATGGATTATCGAGGATATGGCTTATCCACTGGAAAATCCACTGAAGCAAGTCTATACAGAGATGTGGAAACCTGTCTCGATTGGTTAAACAAAAAAGGTGTTTCTGGTTCTCAAACCGTAATGTATGGTTTTAGTTTAGGTACGATTCCTACCATTGACTTATCGGCATTTTATGGAGCATTGCCTGTCAACAAATTGATAATTGAATCTCCTCTTGCCTCAGCTGCTAACTTAACCGAAGAAGCACTGAAAATTGATGTTTCTTCTACTTTTTTTACCAGTTTGATTTTCGATAATGTGGAGAAAATTAAATCAGTAAAACAACCTTTGATGTGGATTCACGGAATTGAGGATGACTACCTTTCTATTTCAAACGGAGAGGCAATTTATGAAAGACATGGTGGAACTTATAAAGAAGCGCACAGAATAGCTGGAGCTAATCACGGTGATGTTCCTTTTATTATGGGGTATTCTACTTATTGTCAGGAGGTTTTGGAGTTTATTGAAAAGTGAACTTGAGTTAAAAGTGACTATAATATTTAGAGTTTAAAATGAATCCATTATCAACAAAAACTGATCTAATCGAAAACGGATTTTCTATAATTCACAATGTATTTTCTTCAAAAGAAATTAAAGATATTTTATCTTGCATTGAAAAAACAAATCAAGATAACAGCTCATTTTTAATCTCAAAAGATTTGTTTGCAATTCGTCAGTTGTTAATTCAAATTCCTGAATTAAAACCGCTTCTATTTAATGAAAAATTGATTGAAATAATCTCAAATTATTTCGATAAAGATGCTTTTTTGACTAAAGCCATATATTTCGATAAACCTCAATCTTCAAATTGGTTTGTTTCTTATCACCAAGACCTAAGTATCTCTGTCAGTGAAAGAAAGGAAGTTGAAAATTACAAAAACTGGACTTTTAAAAAAGGTCAACATGGGGTTCAACCTCCTGTCCAAATTCTTGAAAACACATTAACTGTAAGAATTCATTTAGATGATACTAATAGAGAAAACGGAGCACTAAAAGTGCTGCCAGGTTCGCATCTTAATGGTATAATCCGAAACGATTCTGACCAAGTGAAACGAGAAACGGAAGTTTTCTGTGAAGTTAGTTCTGGAGGTGTTATGTTAATGAAACCATTGTTGTTCCATGCATCAGAACGAACTACAAACAATCAAAAAAGAAGGGTGATTCATCTTGAGTTCAACTCAAAACAAATTCACCCTGAAATAGGTTGGCTTGAACATTTGCCAATCAATGTCCCTGCACAAAACTCGAATCCGTAAGTGTAAGTAGAAAAGCTTTCAAATCTGCTTTTTCTTGAGGTGTAAGTTGAACTCCACCAGCTGCAACATGCTTTAACAATGGAGAAACTGTTGGAGAATTAGTCAAGCTATCACTGTAATGATTAATTACTTCATCCAGAGTTTTAAACCTTCCATCGTGCATATAAGGAGCAGTAAAAGCAAGATTTCTAAGACTTGGAGTTTTAAACTTTCCGTTATCCGCAGGATTTCCTGTTATATCTCCTAATCCATTATCCGTAAAGGTTGCATCTAACCCATTGTTATGAAACAAATTATCTGTCCAAAGAGGATTAGTAATATCTCCATGACAATGAAAACAATCTGCTCCAGACTCATTCATAAAAAGATTGTAACCACTTAATTCACTAGGAGTTAAATTGATTAATCTCATAGAATATTTATCAAACTTTGAATTTCCAGAGATAAGCGTTCGCTCATATTGGGCTAATGCTTTGGAAACCAACACAGAGTCAATAGTAGTTGTTCCAAATGCATTTCTGAACATAGGTGGATAAGCACCGTCTGCTTGTAATTTAGAAACCACATTAGGCCAAGTATCGTGCATCTCAATTGGATTTACAACAGGTCCGAAGGCCTGGTCTTCAAGTCCTTTTGCTCTTCCATCCCAAAAGAATTTCCCGTTTTGATTCCAAGCATGGTTAAAAATTGGCATTGCATTTCTATCTCCTGCTATTCCATCAATTCCAACGCTAAATCTTGAAGTATCATCAAAGGAGTACTGTGGAAAATGACACCCTGCACAAGCCAAAGTATTGTCTGCTGAGAGTTGTGGGTCAAAAAATAGTTTCTTTCCTAAAGCAACTCCTTCAACTGTCATCGGATTATCAGCTGGAATAGTCGGTGCCGGTAAAAACCGAGAGAAACTAGCTGGAATATTTAATTTATAGGGCGTTGGTCCGCTTGAAGAAGTTGTGCAAACACAAGATCCATCATCCACTTTTGCTTTAGCATCATAGTTCAAGGCATCGGGATTGGTACATCCTGATTTCCTGCATGATGCTAAAGAAAGTGCAAGTATTAATATACCTATTATTCTTAATTTCATTAAAATTGTGTATCTCTTATTCTACCTAAACTAAATACGCTTCTTCCGTTTTGATTTATCATTTTTTGAGCCATGTAATTTGGCATCAACATAGCATGAAAATCATCCAAACTCCAAACTATTGGATTTTTAAACCATTCTTCGATATTCATATTAATTTCAATGGTTTTATCATCTCCATCCTTTATCATAAATCCTCCATTGAAATCAAAAAGTTTTACTCTAAAATGATTTTCTTCAAATAATCTTTTCCCGTTAACTGGCTTAGAAGCTGTTCCATTGTGATAGGCAAATCCTATATTACTTCCTGTTTTGTCAGTAAACATCCCTTCGAATTTCATAAAATGGTATCCACCCCCAATCATCATTGGCCATGACCAAGATGCTGCATTAAGATCCTTGTAAGCTCCATCAATATTATCATCACCATCAAATCCAAATGTCATTGAAACAGCATAATAACTTCCAAGTGGAACTGAAGTTTCAGAGTTAAAATAACGTGATAATGGTTGAGAAACATCCACTAATTTATATCCACTTAAATTTACATCCGTTCCATCAGTTTTGTGCAAAGTGATGTTAGACACTAAATATTGAAGCTTAGTAATACTGTGATTTGTTCCTTTTGCATTTTTATATTTAATTGTTCCAAAATCAGAATCAGTTACCTCTTTTCCATCATAATATTGTTTGAAAACAATTCGGGTCGTTGCCGATGGTTCTGCTATTGGATCCGCAGGTGTATCTTCTTTTTTACAAGAGGAGATTAAAACGATTGTGCTTAATGTTGCTAAAATTAATTTTTTCATGTTTGTTTTTTTTATAAAGTTAATAATTTGGATCTTGAAATTTTGGGTTTGTAATAAAACTTGAATCTGTTAATGTGAGTAGAAAAGCCTTTAATTCTGATTTTTCAGTGGGTGTCAAATTAACTCCACCGATACTTGCAAACTCAATCAATGGACTGATATTTGGAGAACTTGCGTGTATTCCGGTGCTGTAAAAATCTATTACCTCGTCTAAATTTTTAAACTTACCATTGTGCATGTAGGGAGCGGTAAATACCAAGTTCCGTAAAGAAGGAACCTTAAATTTCCCTATATCATTAGGATTGAGGGTGACACTTCCAAATCCAGAATCTGTATGAGTAGGATTTAACCCATTGTTTTGCAAACTATAATCTGTATATAAAATCCCTCCATGACAATGAAAACAATCTGCTCCTGTTAAACTCCTAAAAGAATTGTATCCATTGAGCTCTTGAGGTGTAAAAGAAACTTCTCTTCGATTGAATTTATCAAACTTTGAATTCCCAGAAATCATGGTTCTCATAAATTGAGCCATAGCTTTTGCTGCAGTCAATGAATCAATCTCATTCACCCAAAAGGCTTGTTTGAATAAATATCTGTATTGAGGTGAACTTTGTAATTTGCCCACAGCATCTTTCCAACTTTGATGAAGCTCAATAGGATTTTCAACGGGTTCAATTATTTGCTCTTCTAAACTCATTGCTCTTCCATCCCAGAAAAATCTCTCAGACCAACCAATATTCATAATAGGCATAGACTGACGAGTTCCAGCAATATTATCTATCCCAACACTAAATCTATTTGAATCTGAATATCCAGCGTTTGGTTGATGACAGGAACCACAACTCATGGTATTATCCGCAGAAAGCATTTTCTCATAAAATAGTTTTCTACCTAATTCTATACCTTCTTCGGTCAAAGGGTTATCAGCAGGAATAATCATATCAGGAAAACCAAAAGGTATATCCAACGAAACATAGGTAGGATCGTAAAATCCAGCATATTTTTTCTCTTTTTTACACTTTAGAAAAAAAAGCATAAAGCAAAAGCAAATCAGATATATAACTCTTTTCTTCATAGACTATGGTTCGTATTATTCAAAAAATCGGTATCGGTTAATGATTTCAAAAAAATAACTAAATCTCCTTTTTCAGTATCTGTTAAATATAATTTTCTCACTAATGAGCTTTTGTTAACTGAGTTGTGTCCTCCGTTATCAAAGAAATCAACTACTTCTTCAAGTGTTTGTATTGACCCATCGTGCATATAGGGTGCTGTTACTTCCACATTTCTGAGGGAAGGTACAATAAATTTGTTTCTATCGCTCTCATTTAGAGTAACTCTCATCCTTCCCGAGTCAGAATATGATGGGTATAATCCTATACTCTCAAAAGTGTTGTTCGTAAAATTAAAACCACTGTGACAAGTTGAACAATTAGTTTTAGAACTAAAAAATAAATTTTTTCCTCTAATCTGTGAAGGCGAAAAAGCATCTAATTTTCCATTAATATACTCATCATACAGCGAATTTCCTGAAATTAATGTCCTTTCAAAAGCGGAAATAGCTCGTGTTAAAACAAAACCATCAGGTTCTCGATTGTAAGCTAATTTACTTAATCTCGTGTACTCAACATTTTCCTTTAGCCTTTCTATGACATTCAAAATATTGATATTCATTTCATTGTGATCCTGAATCGGTGCAATAACTTGAAGCTCTAATGTAGGCACTCCCCCATCCATAAAGAAAGAATTTTTGTAAGCAAGATTTGCTAAACTTGGAGAATTCCTAATACCAGTTCTTCCGTAAACTCCTTTACTCAAGTTGCTTGTGTCCGAAAAAGCTTTATTGGGAAAATGACAAGAACCACATGAAATGGTTAAATCCTCAGATAAGATTGGATCAAAAAATAATTTTTTACCCAGTGCTACTCTATACTTGGTAAGCTTATTATCCTCTGGAATTTTTGGCACAGGAAATCCTGTTGGAATTTCTAAAAAATAAGGCTCATCTATAAATTTTCTTGTACTAACCTCCTCCTTTTTACACTGAGTAAGAAGTAAACATATAAATGATATGTAGAGTAAATTTTTCATAAAAACACCTCAAAACCAATTTTCAATATGGTTTTGAGGCGATATTTAAATTATTATTTTGAAAATGCAGTCATTCCATTATCAGCAACTCTGACAGCCAATGGCATATTGTTCGAAGTATGAGTCGAATTATCAACAGATAAATCTATTCCTTTCAAGAATTTACCAAGATCAATTTTCATCGTCACAATATTGATAACTCCTGAAGAAAAATCAGAGTGCAAAACGTAAGAACTTTTTCGCAATAATGGATCGGTTCCTATGTGGAATCTAAAAGTAGTTTCAAAAGTTCCGTCATTATCCGTATCAACAGTTCCTTCAATCTTGTAGAAGATATATCCAGAACTCCATGTCCAGTGCATACTTGGCGACTGAGGATATAAAGGACTGTCAGTTGGGTAAGAGTTTGGATCCGAGTGATTGGTAGCTGAATCAATTCCTATATTAAATTTAAATTCATGAAAATGTGATGCTTCAATATCCCCTAAATCGTAAGTAGCAACTTCAGGTTTAAGAAGCACAGTGGAGTTGTCTAACATTCTGTCCGCTCCATCGTGATCCTCAAATCTCAATTGTGATAAATACACATTTGCGAGAGCAATTTTATAATTATTTCCAGAATCATCCGTGTAGGTAGAATCCATGTGGTAAGTACTTCCGTTTACTACAAAAATTGTTGCGAGGGATAGACTACCCTTTCCTGAACCATGGTTATGATCGTGGTCGTCAATTTTATCATCTCCTTTCTTACAGCTGAAAAGTAAAGCGATTATTCCTATTGATAGTATTATTGTGTTTTTCATTGATTCGTGTGTTTAAGTAATTTTTTGATTATTAAATTTAATTATTTGTAATATTTGTTTTTTATTTTTTCTATAAAACGGGTTGTTTAACCCATGAAAACGGTCTTTTCTTTCATAAATGATTATTTAACCAAATAGGTAAGAAATCCCGATTTGTATTCTGTTTTTTGTGTTTAACTGTAAGTTTCCATTCAATTTGTTTTTCAATACATGTTGGTAAAAAGCATCAAGTCTAAAGTTTTTTATGAAAAACTGAGTTCCTAAAGACCCGAATAACAGCTTACCTCCAGTATTTTCCTCAAAATGAAACTTCTCAATATCTTTGTCTGCTATTTCCAAATACGCTCCAGCATAAGGAACAACAGAAAAAGTTTCAGAGAATTTCTTCATATAGAACAAATTTAGAGTAGAATTATTTGTGTTGCCAAACATATAATCAGCTTGTTTGTTATGAGTATTAACTTTATAGTTAGAGTTAATTGAAATCCCCAAGTTATTGAGAAGTAAAAGATAATCTAACGAAAACACAAAGTCCAAAGTTCCAGATCCAGCTTGAATATCATGCTCTACGAGTTCTCCTTCATACTCAAAATTACATTTCCCTAAAGGGAGTTTTGCTCCAGTACCGATTATTAGTCGGTGATTTGCTTTATTTTTTTCCGTATAGTTGGTTCTCAACAGGTTGTATCTTCCCATAATAATAGGATCGCCAACTCCATTAATATCAAATAGTTTTTCTCCGTTAAATGTTCTTTGGTTATGAATCATTGGAAAAGACCCTGTCAAACTCCATCTGTGATTTAAAAAATAAACTCCTTTAATTTCGTAGACAGAATAAGACTCTGTAACGGTTTGATTTTCAATACCGGGAACCAATGTTACTCCACCATGTCTATTTACCGATTGATTGGGAGCTGGAGTCAAAACAAGTTGACTAAAGGTTCTTGATGCAAATCGATGCCTATACAAGAATGAAATACTGTGCTTAGTATCATCAGGTGTTAAGCTTACCGACATATTGCATATATCGAAAGCTAAAGAGTTAAATGCCATAAATAGCATTATAACCCCAATGTTTTTTTTCATTGTTTGTTTTTTTTATAAATAAATTTTTATAAACAACTCATATTAAGCTGTTTATTCGATAAAATTTAATTATAAAATTGGTGGACGAAAAAGCGAATTCAAAACACCTTGATTGGTTTCAGAGTTTGAATAAATCAAATAATTATTGATAATAAATTTATCAATACTATTAAATGCAGTCTTATTTGGTGAGAAAAGTTCTGTAATGTGTGATTTTACATTTGTAGTAAAGTCTTTATCTTGAGGTACACTCTTTTCTACTTTAGCTAAAGATTTTTTTAATTCACAATGACCGTTACACGTGGATTCCTCAATATCCTTTTCAATACACAAATTAGATGCAATGTACTCCTGATTTACCACAAAATTGAAGTAGATTATTGAGGGCAATAGTATATTCATTAAGAATATAGCAATAAAGAAAATTGCTCTTGAGCTATATTTTAAATTAAAATCCATTAGTTCACTACAAACCTAACAAACTTTTTAGTGCCAAAAGATGACCTAAGACATAAAAAATAAACTCCTTTGTTAATTTTGTTTAACGAATTAACTTCAATCATTTGATTATCAGATGAAGTTGAAAAATTATTCTCTTGAATTAATTTCCCTGAAACATCTATTATTGAATAAGAATAATCTCCCGTTTTAAATCCTTTTAAAGACAATGAAAAGTTTCCATCATTGGGATTAGGGTATAAATTAATGTTTCCTTTTTCAACCTCAATACTTGAAATTGACGTTGAATTACAAGCTCCTTCTAATCTTATTTGAAGAGCTGAATTATATAAATTCACTCTATTCCCACTTACCGTAATTCCTTTTAAACCAGCAATTGAATCGCCATAGTCTAAAATTATTTTCTTAATCACCAATGCTATCGAATCAGGATTGGATTTGTAGAGTGAAGCAAAATTATTACAAGCTACAGCGTGCATAAAACCAATGGCACCCGAAACTACAGGGGTAGACTGAGAAGTACCTGATCTTGTTCCATAATTATTATTTGGCAATGTTGAACGCACACTTGATCCCGGAGCACCAATATCAATATGTATGCCTCCAAATCCAGCACTAGCTTTGCTATCATAACGGTTGGTATTAGTAACTGAAATTAAGAAATCGCTCGAGCAAGTAGTTGGAATATCTCCGTTTACATCCACATTAGTATTACTATTTGAAGTTGCAGCAGCACTTAATATTCCGTAAGCTCCTAAAGAATCATAAAAAGCGCACCATAGAGGAAAACTTGATGGATCACCGTTATCAACTCCAAAACTTGAATTTGTTGCAACCACTAAAGCTCCTTTCGCCCCGTTTGTTGAATCATACAAAGCTCTCATCTCAAGTGCATAACCATAAGATTTGAGCACTGTTGACTCTAATCCAGATGAACCTTGAATCGGCATGATTTTCATTCCCCAATTTACCCCTGATACTCCTACTCCATTATTTCCAATTGCACCAATAATTCCCGAAACATGGGTTCCATGTGATTTTGAAGTTATTGCATTAGTATCGTTGTAAGTATTCCATCCTAAAGTATCGTCTATGTATCCATTTCCATCGTCATCTATTCCATTTGATGGAATTTCGTTAACATTCTCAAAGTAATTTATGTCTTCGTGAGCCAAATAAAACCCATCGTCAATTACTGCAATAACAATTTCTTCTCCAAGTGCGGTTGAAGTTTGAGTAGTGATTCCCCAAGCTTTGCAAGCCTCAATATCTGCTCCAACAACTCCCCCGCTCTGACCCGTATTTTTTAAATGCCATTGACTCCCAAAGTTTGGATCATTAGGGCAAGTATCTCCTCTTGAATTTATATTGGAATGATTAAACTGAGAAATAATCACATCAATATTTGAGTTTATTATTTCCAAAGCCTGTTGAGATGAATAATTGGCACTATTGAAAGTAAATAACCAAACATTTATTCTTCTAGATATTTTTTCTTTTGTTTCAAGATCCAATCCCGGAAAATTTGGGTTTACTTTTTCAATAAAAGTAGATGGAGAAACTCCTTTTCTGAGCATAATAAGCAACTGACCTTCCACAATGTTGTTGGTTTGGGAAAACCCAAATCCCATTATTGCAACTAAAACAATCAGTAATATATATCTCAAATTTTTCATTAAATGTCGTAATCGTCTATATTTCCAAAACTGTTGAATTCATCTTCAAATTCATCGTAATCACTTTCATCTTCCTCTTCCATTCCCAAATCACTTAGAATATCCATTTGCTTGGATCCTTCGTCAGGAGCTTGTCCATATTCCAGTTCAAGCATCGGATAATCCTTGGATGAATCAATTTCGTTAATTTCAATCAATTCCACGAAGAAACACCACATGGACAAAAAATCGTAGACATAAAGTAATTTTTGGTTTAGCACTTCAACTTTGTCGTCAATTTTAGTGTTTATCATTTCTTCAAACTCCGCATTCTCTCCACTCATATCCATCAATCCTATCTCCTGACCTTTGTCCCAATCCTCATTGCTCATATAAAACGATGCCATTTGCCCACCCCCAAATCCAAAGGCAACAATTATTGCATCACTTAATTTATCAAAAGTAAACGCACTATCAATAGAAATATCTCTAAAGGCATTTTCTTCCTCTAATGTATCAATTAAAACTCTGAATTTAAACTCTTTCATACTCCCAATTCTCCAAAAATATACAACTCAACTTAAAAAGACTTAATCTCTTTGTGCAATATCTTTTGCTACTTTTTCTATGATTAACAGCGTAGTCTCTGCCATTTTGTTTTTTTTCTCATCCAAGGTTGGATTTACTTCTACTGTTTCGAAACAAACCAACTTTTCATCTTTTGCAAAAGCTCTCAATAATTTAGTTACATCCTCTACCGAAATTCCATTTGGGACAGGAGTTCCTGTGCCATGAGAAACCTCGTTAGGATCCATGCTATCTACATCAAAGGATACGTAAATTAAGTCACAATGTTCCAACATTGCCAACGATTTTTTTGCAATATCATTGCCGCCATATTCAGTTACTTCTTGAACAGAAAAATTTCTTATCCCATGCTTTTGAATTAAGAAATCTTCTGGTGCCTCGGTATCTCTGACGCCAATAAAAACGATATCCTTTGGTTGTAATGACTCGTTACTCAAAGATTGGAGGTTTTTCCAATATCCTTCAACTACTGGCAAAACTTCATTTACCTGTTGTTCTTTATTATCTATTCCGCAGGCAATTGCTAAGGGCATTCCATGAATATTACCCGATGGTGATGTATAAGGGGAATGTAAATCCGCATGGGCATCTACCCAAATAGCTCCAACTCTTTTTCCTGGATTACTTTCTTGAATACTTGCAATAGTTGCTGCTGCAGTAGAATGATCTCCTGCCAAAATAAATGGAAATTCTTTATTTTTAAAAACTTCATTAACCGCTGAGAAAATTTCAGAAAACTCTTTTTCTACATGCTCAATTCTTATAGCTGAAAGAGTTTGATTGGCTTCAAATAAAAATTCATTAAAATCTTTTACTTTGACAGAAGAATAATCTGAAAAAAAAGAAGAATTTAAATTATAAGAAGCTGTTTTCAAAGCTCCTACTCCAAGACTTGCTCCTCTTGTACCTGCTCCCAATTCGGAAGTGATTTCTATGAGTTTAATTTTATTTTGCATTACTAATTTTTTAAATAGCCAATTATCGCCAAAGTTATCAAAGAAACTGAGAATATTAACATCAGTATTTTAACTAAAGTTCCATTAATAAATGGTTTTCTAAATTTCCCCCATGTTTTATAAAATACATCTATAGTTACTTTTCTATCGCTTTGTAAAACCGCAAAATGATGAAGGGTAATATCCCTTGGAGTTACATCTGTATCCGTCTGGCAATGAATGGATAACATATCCAATTCTGAGGCAAAATGTTCTGCCATTTCCTTTTTCCTGAATGTAAAAATCAGGTAATTGGGATCCGTTGGATGCTCGTAATAGTGATAACTTGGAAAAATATGATACATCAGTTTACATCCATTTAGTTAAGTATTCAATCGGTTTTCTTTGCCCTTTTGGCCAATCAATCTCTGGATAACCCATATAAAAAATCCCCAGACATTTATCTTTCGTATCAATTTCAAGAAACTGGTTCATTTCGTCAGAATAACAAATTTTTGGTGTAGACCAAAAACCTCCAATTCCATATGCGGTGCATGTCAAATGCATATTTTGAACTGCACAAGCAACCGCCTCAATTTCCTCTATTTCCATTATTTTTCCTCTTTCATCAGGAGTCATAACAATGGCAATGGCAACAGCAGAATTTAATGGTCTGCTTTTTAATTTATTGAATTTCATTTCATTAAACTCATCTCCAATAAAATTTTCGGCATATGAACTGGATAAAAAATCAGAAAGCTTAATCTTAGAATCTTCCATAAAAACCTGAAATCTCCAAGGCTGAGTTTTTCCATGAGTAGGAGCCCAAATTGCATTATTCAAGACATCTTCTACAATCTCTTTATGAACCTTTCTTGATGAATATTGCTCGGGATAAATTGTTCTTCGATTTTTAATAACTTCTGTTATCTCACTTAAGTTGTACTTCACTAGAATTGGATTATGAGTATTAACACAAAAATAGCTATTTGAATATCAATTGTCAAAATTGAACTCAGATATAATTATTAATTCCAAATTAATCGAAAATATGAATTAAAACTGGGTAAATATCCCATTGCTTTATCTATATCATCCTTTCGATAAGTTGACCCTTCTGTGAGTTCTTCAACATACTCCTTGTTGGATTGTAAGGATCCTTGAACTCCAAAAGATATGGTGAATTTTTCGTTTAATAAATAAGAAATTCCTGTTTCCACAAACACACCATAGCCAAACCCATCAATTTGCTGAATGACAAGAGATTGAGGGTTTTGAATTCGAGTTATATTATAATTAGTTCCAGCAATAACTAATTCTTGTTTTTCCAATTGAATGTAATTAAAGCTTCCTCCACCAGCTGCATACATGGATAAATTATGTTCTAAATCAAATGTTTTTTGAAGACCTAATTCGAATCCAAATCGCTGTTCCCGAGCAGTTACAGTTGCTTGTTCAAATTCGCCTGTGAAGTTTTGAGGATTATCCAATGCTATGACAAATGGAGTTGAGAATCTTAACACAGAAACATTAACTTTCATAATTGCCGACCAATTAGGCTTAAAGTCAAATCCTGTATAAAGTCCAGCATATATAGTTGGATTATAAGAGGTGTTTTCTGAAAACTCCCAACTTTTAATCGGGTATCTCAACTTTGTTTCAATTTGCTGACGAATGATTGTATTATTAAGAATTCTGGTAACCCCAAAAGGATGATTTCCATTCAAAAATTTTGAAAATTGTTTATTTGGAAGATTGACTCCGAGGTCCAATCCAAATCTAATTTTCTTTATTTCTGCCTCATCTTGTGAATAAGAAAAGCCAAAAAACACTGATAATGTGATTATTAAATAAAGTTTCTTTCTGTTCATAACTCCCAAAAATACTAAAAATTATTACTTTGAGCCTTGCTATTTTTTCACTAAGTTTGTTAGTAACCTTAACAAAAAGAAATTATGAAAAAATTAATACCCATTATTCTGGTAGCATCTCTTCTTACAAGCTGTGCTACAATCTTAAGAAAAAACACATTACAAGATGTAACTTTCACAACTGTTCCACCAAATGCTGATGTTTATGTAGATGGAAAAAAAGTTGGAAATTCCCCAGTTACTGTTCCTTTAGAAACTACTGAACCGCATAAAATTGAATATAAAATGAGTGGATACCCAACAATGGCTTATTCTGTTGAAGGAAAAATTCTACCCAAATATGTTGCTGGTGATATCGCGTTAGGAGCTGGTGCATTAGGTTGGATTCCTGCATTAATTGATAATCACACTAATAAATGGAGAGGGTTTGACCAATGGGAAATCGATTCTTACTCGGATTTATCTGGAAAGAATGGTGATCAAGATGGTGATGGAATAAAAGACAAAGATGACGACTGTCCAACTGTATATGGTACAAAAGAGTTCAATGGATGTCCTGATAGTGATGGAGATGGAATAAGAGACATTGATGATGCTTGTCCTGCGACAAAAGGAATAGCTAAATACCAAGGATGTCCAGAAATGAAGGATGTGTTGAATCAAGCCATGAAAGGGGTGTTTTTTGAAACTGGATCTGCAAAGTTGAAAAGTGAGTCACTTCCTATTTTAAATCAATTGGTTCAAGTGATGAACAACAATCCTGCAGCCAAATTGGATATCAACGGGCACACTGACAATACTGGAGATCATGACTTAAACGTTAAGCTATCCAAAGACAGAGCAGCTTCTGTTAAAAGTTATTTAGTTAGCAAAGGAGTTTCTACAGATCGAATGACTACAAATGGTTTTGGACCAGATAAACCAATGGACACTAACGATACGGCTGCTGGAAGAGCGAATAATCGTAGAGTTGAGTTTACTGTTAAATAAATAGTTTTTTTTATTAAAAATTTAAGGCCTCTCGAAATTCGGGAGGCTTTTTTTTGTAGAACATTTTCGTATATTTAATTCTATAATTTAACAATATGAAAAA
>JBMYYT010000033.1:0-14144 GCA_049609665.1 Flavobacteriales bacterium
TAATTCGTTTGCTTTATCATCGTAAGCATTTTTATCTTCCCAAGTATTCTTTGGAGATAAAATCTCATCTGGTACATCTGGACATGTAGTTGGCATATTTAAACCAAATACATCGTGTTGTTTGAAGTCAATTGAATCAAACTTTCCTTCTAATGCAGCAGAAATCATTGAACGAGTATATTTTAATTTCATTCTTGATCCTACTCCATATTCTCCACCTGACCAGCCTGTGTTGATTAGCCAAACATTTACATTGGATTCTCCAATTTTTCTTCCAAGCATCTCTGCATATTTAGTTGGATGCAAAGGTAAAAATGGTGCTCCGAAACATGCTGAAAATGCAGTTACAGGCTCAGTGATACCAGCTTCTGTTCCAGCTACTTTCGCAGTGTAACCCGAGATAAAATGGTACATCGCTTGACCTGGAGTCAATTTAGAAATTGGAGGCAATACTCCAAAAGCATCAGCAGTTAAGAAAAATATATTTTTAGGAACTCCTCCGGCAGAAGGAATCATAATATTGTCAATATGATGAATTGGGTAAGAAACTCTTGTATTTTGAGTAATCGTAGTATCCGAATAATCTGGAACATTTGAATCTCCTTGGAAACCAATGTTCTCCAAAATAGCACCTGTTTTAATCGCATTATAAATTTGAGGCTCTTGCTCTTCTGTTAAGTCAATTGTCTTTGCATAACAACCTCCTTCAAAATTAAATACGCTATCTGCTGACCAACCGTGCTCATCATCTCCAATTAATCTTCTATTTGGATCCGAAGACAAGGTAGTTTTTCCAGTTCCTGAAAGCCCAAAAAACACTGACGTGTCTCCCTCTTTTCCTACATTGGCAGAACAGTGCATGGATAAAGTATTTTTTTCGTGAGGTAAAATATAATTCAATACAGAGAAAATTCCTTTTTTAATTTCTCCTGTATATCCAGTACCTCCAATGATAATCATTTTCTTAGTGAAATTAACTACCGCAAAATTATGTTGTCTGGTTCCATCTTCAGCTGCAACAGCCATCATTCCTGGAGCACATACAATATGCCACTCAGGATTAAAGTTTTCTAATTCAGCTTCTTCTGGTCTAAGGAACATGTTGCTAGCGAACATATTGGACCATGGAAATTCAGTAACAACTCTTAAGTTTAATCTGTAATTTGGATCTGCACAAGCATAAGCATCACGCACATAAACGTTCTTTCCAGCTAAGTAATTATTGATTTTTCCGTGAAGTTTATCAAAGTTTTCAGGAGTGAATTTGATATTAATGTCTCCCCACCATACCGAATTCTCGGTATTCTCATCACATACGATGAATCTGTCTTTGGGTGATCTACCAGTAAATTCTCCTGTATTAATAACCAAAGCTCCGGTATCAGATAATACTCCTTGGTTTAGGTTTAAGGTTTCTTGAGTTAATTCAGCTGGAGATAAATTCCAATAAGCTTTGTTAATATTCTCAAGTCCTAATTCTTTTAGATTTGATGTCTTAGGTACTAATCCTAATTGATCCATAAATTTTATTTTAGAATGATAAACACAAAATTAAGTCTAATTCTTTTAAATAGTAAAGATTATGATTTAGTTTTTCCACAAAATCAATGAGTTTTCCACGTTTTGAAGTTCAATAAAAAAATTAATCCTTTGATTTATATAATCTCCAGATTATTAAGATAATTGAAACAATCATGAGTAACCCACCTATAGGGGTTATTGGTCCCATTATTTTTCTTAGTGTACCTGCGGGCAATAAATTTAGAAGGTAGATAGAAAAACTAAACAAGCAAATTCCTATGAAAAGCAATTGAGTTTGTAAATAAATGGGGAAATTAAACGAATAGAAATTAATCCCAAATATCAACAGTAACACACCTCCAACCAACTGATAATGAACACCTACTCGGAAGGAATCAATCTTATCTGGTGATAATTTATCTTCCAAACCATGTGTTACAAAGGCACCAAATATTATTGCAACAACAATTAATATCAGCCCTTTAATTGCAACATTCTTGTTCATTATTAAGCCTGAGTAGTCGGTCCTCCAAAGTTCATTGGAATAGCTCCACCTCCGGGAACACCTCCTTCAATATCTTTTATTTTACCGTGAGCACTTTCATATTTATTGATATTATCAACCATAGCTTTCATTAATCTCTTGGCATGCTGAGGAGTTAATAATATTCTTGATTTAACTTTTGCTTTAGGTGTACCTGGCATCATTCTCACGAAATCAACTACGAATTCAGCAGGTGAATGAGTAATTATGGCAAGGTTTGAGTAAATTCCGTCAGCAATTTCCTCAGATAATTCTATGTTAATTTGGTTTGGGTCTTGGTTTTGTTCTTCCATTGTTTTAAAATATTTAAGTAAAAGTAAAAAAAATGCCTTCCCGATGCATCGAGAAGGCATATTATTAATTGTTAAAATTATTTATTCTGCACCTTCAGTTTCTACTTCTTCAACCAATTCTGGCTCTTCAGTATGAATTGCAGAAGAAACTACTTCCATGTCATCATATTTTCTCATTCCAGTACCAGCTGGAATTAAGTGTCCTACGATTACATTTTCTTTCAATCCTTTTAAGTGATCAACTTTTCCTTTTACAGCTGCTTCATTCAATACTTTGGTTGTTTCTTGGAAAGAAGCCGCAGACATGAAACTATCAGTTTGTAAAGAAGATCTTGTAATACCCTGTAATAATGGTCTTGATGTTGCAGAGACTGCATCTCTTGCCACTACTAATTGAGCATCTTTTCTCTTAAGGTTTGAATTTTCGTCTCTTAATTTTCTTGCAGAAATAATTTGACCTGGCTTTAAAACTTCAGAATCTCCAGCATCTTCAATTACCTTCATTCCCCAAATTCTATCGTTCTCAGCTAAGAATTTAATCTTATCTACTGCTTGTTTTTCAAGGAAAGTAGTGTCTCCTGAGTCAAGTATTTCTACTTTTCTCATCATTTGACGTACTATCACTTCAAAATGTTTATCATTAATTTTCACCCCTTGAAGTCTATATACTTCTTGAACTTCGTTAACGATATATTCTTGAACCGCAGTAGGACCTTTTATTTCTAATATACTCTTAGGAGTAATTGCTCCATCAGATAACTGCATTCCAGCTCTTACGAAATCATTTTCTTGAACTAAGATGTGTTTAGATAGAGATACTGCGTATTTCTTCACAACTCCAGTTCTTGATTCAATAATAATCTCTCTTTTTCCTCTCTTAATTTTACCGAAAGTAACGATTCCATCAATTTCAGAAACCACCGCTGGGTTAGAAGGGTTACGTGCTTCAAACAATTCAGTAATTCTTGGTAGACCCCCTGTAATATCTCCTGTTTTACCAGAAACTCTTGGGATTTTTACAAGAATACGTCCTGCTTCAATTTTCTCACCGTCTTCCACATTTATTTGTGCTCCCACTGGAATACTGTAACTCTTAATTACATTCTTCTTAGTATCCATTATTCTAATCACAGGAATCTTTTTCTTATCCTTTGAATCAGTAACAACTTTAGTGGTAAATCCTGTTTGCTCATCTACTTCTTCTCTGAAAGTAATTCCCTCTTCGATATTCTCGAATGAAATAGTTCCTTTTGATTCAGTAACGATTACAGCGTTATATGGATCCCAAGTACAAATCACATCGTCTTTTTTGATTTTAGATTCGTTTTCTATTTTCAAGAAAGAACCATAAGGGATGTTATTTGTTGCTAAAGTAACTCCTGTTTTTGGATCAATGATTTTCATCTCAGCCGAACGTCCAATTACAACAACGATATCATTTCCGTCTTTGTCTTTAGAGTCTATTGTCTTTAATTCATCAATCTCAATTTTTCCATCGTATTTAGCTTGAAGGCTATTTTCATCCGCAATATTAGAAGCTGTACCCCCAACGTGGAATGTTCTCAGTGTTAACTGTGTACCAGGTTCTCCAATTGATTGTGCTGCAATAACTCCTACAGTTTCTCCTACTTTTACCATTCTGGACGTAGATAGGTTTCTTCCGTAACACTTAGCACAAACTCCTCTTTTCAACTCACAAGTTAAAACTGATCTTACTTCAACTTCATCAATCCCTGCAGCTACAACTGCATTTGCAACCTCTTCAGTAATTTCATCACCTTCATTTACAATAAGTTCATCGGTTTTAGGATGAGTTAAAGTATAAACACTTACTCTTCCTAAAATTCTATTGTATAATGATTCAATTTCTTCGTCATTTTTCTTTAATGAAGAAACGTTGATTCCTCTTAGTGTTCCACAATCTTCTTCGTTTACGATTACATCCTGAGAAACATCTACCAATCTTCTTGTTAAATAACCTGCATCTGCAGTTTTTAAGGCAGTATCTGCAAGACCTTTACGAGCACCGTGAGTCGAAATAAAGTACTCAAGTACCGAAAGTCCTTCTTTAAAGTTCGATAAAATCGGGTTTTCAATAATCTGTTGACTCGTAGCACCTGATTTCTGTGGTTTTGCCATCAATCCCCTCATTCCTGATAACTGACGAATCTGTTCTTTAGATCCCCTTGCTCCAGAATCAAACATCATATAAATAGAGTTGAAACCTTGCATATCATTCTTCAACTGATCCATCAAAATGTGAGTCAATCTTGTATTGGTATTGGTCCAAATATCAATAATTTGGTTGTAACGCTCATTGTTTGTAATAAGTCCCATGTTATAACTTTCCATAACATCAGAAACTTTTGTTTGAGCTTCTCCAACTAAAATATCTTTTTCTTTTGGAATAATAATATCATCTAAGTTAAACGATAGTCCACCTTTAAATGCATTAGAATAACCCATTTCCTTAATTTCATCAAGGAATTCAGCAGTTTTTGAAACTCCACAAATTTTCAATACTTTACCAATAATATCTCTAAGAGATTTTTTAGTTAATACCTCATTTATGTATCCTACTTCTTCTGGAACTAAATCGTTAAATAAAACTCTTCCACAAGTGGTATCGATTAATTTTGTAACTAATTCACCATTCTCAATATCATGAGTTCTAACTTTGATAGTAGCATGCAAGTCCAATTTCTTTTCATTGTATGCAATTACCACTTCTTCTGGAGAGTAAAAAGTTTTATCTTCTCCTTTGATAACTAAGTCCTTAGTTGATCTTTTTTGCTTAGTAATGTAGTATAATCCTAATACCATATCCTGAGATGGAACCGTAATAGGTGCTCCATTCGCAGGGTTAAGAATATTATGAGAGGCCAACATCAACATCTGTGCTTCAAGGATTGCTGCATTAGAAAGTGGCAAGTGAACCGCCATTTGATCCCCATCAAAATCCGCATTAAATGCAGTACATACTAATGGGTGAAGTCTAATTGCTTTTCCTTCAATTAATTTAGGTTGGAATGCTTGAATACCTAATCTGTGAAGAGTTGGTGCCCTGTTTAGTAAAACTGGGTGGTTTTTCAATACATTTTCCAAAATATCCCAAACAACTGGATCTTTAGCATCTACAATTTTCTTAGCAGATTTTACAGTTTTAACAATTCCTCTTTCAATCATTTTTCTGATTACAAAAGGCTTGTAAAGCTCAGCAGCCATTCCTTTAGGAATACCACATTCGTGTAATTTCAAACTTGGTCCAACAACAATTACGGAACGAGCCGAGTAATCTACCCTTTTCCCCAATAAGTTCTGTCTGAAACGTCCTGATTTACCTTTCAATGAATCAGAAAGTGATTTCAATGGTCTGTTACCATCAGCTTTTACTGCACTTGATTTTCTTGAGTTATCGAATAATGAATCTACAGATTCCTGTAGCATTCTTTTTTCATTTCTCAAGATTACTTCAGGAGCTTTAATCTCTATCAACCTTTTAAGACGGTTGTTTCTGATAATAACTCTTCTGTATAAATCATTCAAATCAGAAGTTGCAAATCTTCCTCCGTCCAATGGAACTAAAGGTCTCAATTCTGGTGGAATTACTGGAACAACTTTAACAATCATCCATTCTGGACGATTCTCAATGTTTTCCTTTGATTTTCTCATTCCCTCAACCACTTGCAATCTCTTAAGAGCCTCTGCTTTTCTTTGTTGAGATGTTTCAGTATTTGCTTGGTGTCTTAAATTATAAGACAATTCATCTAAATCCAATCCTTTTAACAATTCGAAAAGAGCTTCAGCTCCCATCTTAGCGATGAATTTGTTTGGATCAGAATCGTCTAAATATAAACTTTCTTTTGGCTGTTTTTCAAGGATATCTAAATATTCTTCTTCAGTCAAAAAGTCCATAAACTGAACTGGCTCACCTTCTGCATTAATAGTTCCAGCAGCTTGAATTACTGCATAACGCTCATAATAAATAATTTGGTTCAATTTCTTTGTAGGTAAACCTAACAAATAACCAATTTTATTTGGTAACGATTTGAAATACCAAATGTGAGCAACAGGAACAACTAATTGAATATGACCTGTTCTTGTTCTTCTTACTTTTTTCTCTGTTACCTCTACTCCACATCTATCACATACAATTCCCTTGTATCTAATTCTCTTGTATTTCCCACAATAACATTCGTAATCCTTTACTGGGCCAAAAATTCTTTCACAGAACAATCCATCTCTTTCTGGCTTGTAAGTTCTGTAATTAATAGTTTCTGGCTTCAATACTTCACCGTGTGAACTTTCCAAAATAGTTTCTGGAGAGGACAGACTGATGGTTATTTTGCTGAACTTTTTAGGTTCTTGTTGATTATTTCTTCTGTACGACATAAGTTACAGTTATTTAAAAATGAATATAAAATTAATCTAAAGTCAGGGTCAATCCTAATCCTTTCAGTTCGTGCATTAATACGTTGAAAGATTCTGGAATTCCTGGTTCTGGAATGTTGTCTCCTTTAACAATGGCTTCATACGTTTTCATTCTTCCATAAACATCATCAGATTTAACTGTTAATATTTCTCTCAAAATGTGCGCTGCACCAAATGCTTCAAGTGCCCAAACTTCCATTTCTCCGAATCTCTGACCTCCAAACTGAGCTTTACCTCCAAGTGGCTGTTGAGTAATAAGAGAGTATGGTCCAATAGATCTTGCATGCATCTTATCGTCAACCATGTGACTCAATTTAAGCATGTAAATGATTCCTACTGTTGCTGGTTGATCAAATTTCTCACCAGTTCCACCATCGTACAAGTATGTTTTACCATATCTTGGTACTCCTGCTTCGTCAGTATATCCGTTGATTTGGTCAATTGTAGCTCCGTCAAAAATTGGAGTGGCAAATTTCTTACCTAATTTTTCTCCAGCCCAACCAAGAACAGTTTCATATATCTGTCCTAAGTTCATCCTTGATGGTACACCAAGTGGATTAAGAACAATATCAACAGGTGTTCCATCATCTAAGAAAGGCATGTCCTCGTCTCTTACAATTCTTGAAACGATTCCTTTATTTCCGTGACGTCCCGCCATCTTATCACCAACTTTAAGCTTTCTTTTCTTAGCAATATAAACTTTTGCCAATTTTACGATTCCATTTGGTAACTCATCACCAACAGTAATTTTAAACTGCTTTCTTTTGTGAGCACCTAATAAATCATTTGCTTTAATATTAAAGTTATGCAATAATGTAGCAATATTAGTATTTGTCTCTTCATCAGAAGTCCAGTTATCCGAACTGATTATAGTGAAATCTACTTTTTCAAGATTCTTAGCTGTAATCTTAATTCCTTTCTTAATTACTTCTTCTTTATAATTATTAAAGATTCCAGTACTTTTCTTTGCACCAATAAGCTTCAATAATTTTTCAATTAAGATGTTCTTAAGACCAGCATAGTCCTTGTTGTATTCAGCTTCAACTTCTAATAAAAGTGCTTTATCAGCAGCTCTTGATTTTCTGTCTTTAACCGCACGTGAAAATAATTTCTTGTTTACCACGACTCCTCTCAATGATGGAGATGCTTTTAATGAAGCGTCTTTTACATCACCAGCTTTATCACCAAAAATTGCTCTTAATAATTTTTCTTCTGGTGAAGGATCAGATTCTCCTTTTGGAGTAATTTTTCCAATTAGGATATCTCCTTCCTTAATTTCAGCCCCTTCACGGATAATTCCGTTTTCATCAAGATTTTTTGTTGCTTCTTCAGATACGTTTGGAATATCAGCTGTTAATTCTTCTAAACCACGTTTGGTATCTCTAACATCCATTGTGTATTCATCAATGTGAAGTGATGTAAACACATCATCTCTTACCACTCTTTCAGAAATTACAATCGCATCCTCAAAGTTATATCCTTTCCAAGGCATAAATGCTACTTTCAAGTTTTGACCAATAGCCAATTCTCCTCTTTGCGTTGCATATCCTTCAGATAAAATTTGTCCTTTTTTAACTTTTTCACCAACTTTTACAAGCGGTTTCAAGTTAATACAAGTGTTTTGGTTTGTCTTTTGGAACTTAATTAAGTTATACTCCTTAGAATCACCGTTAAATGAAACTAATTTTTCAACATCAGTTCTATCATAGTCAATAATGATTTTCTCAGCATCAACATATTCAACTACACCATCACCTTCTGCATTAATCAATACTCTTGAATCCTTGGCAACCAATCCTTCAATTCCAGTTCCCACAATTGGAGAATTTGGAACCATCAAAGGAACTGCTTGACGTTGCATGTTAGATCCCATCAAGGCTCTGTTGGCATCATCATGCTCCAAGAATGGAATAAGCGATGCTGCAATAGAAGCAATTTGATTGGCTCCTACATCCATGTATTTCAATCTGTTAGGATCTACTAATGGGAAATCCCCTTCAAGTCTTGCTTTTACTTCATCAGTTTTGAAATTACCTTTCTTATCAATTTCAGTATTAAGCTGTGCAATAATTGTGTTGTCTTCTTCTTCTGCGCTCAAATATACAGGTCCTTTTTCAAGGGCCACTTTTCCTTTCTCAATCTCCCAGTAAGGAGTTTCGATAAATCCAAGTTTGTTAATTTTTGCATAAACACACAATGAAGAAATAAGACCAATGTTTGGTCCTTCAGGTGTTTCAATAGTACACAGTCTTCCGTAGTGTGTATAGTGAACATCCCTTACTTCGAATCCTGCTCTTTCTCTTGAAAGTCCTCCAGGACCAAGGGCAGATAGTCTTCTTTTGTGAGTAACCTCTGCTAATGGATTCGTTTGATCCATAAACTGAGACAATTGGTTAGTTCCAAAGAAAGAATTAATTACTGAAGATAATGCTTTTGCATTAATCAAATCAGCTGGTGTAAAGACTTCATTATCTCTTACGTTCATTCTTTCACGAATAGTTCTTGACATTCTTGCAAGTCCCACTCCGAATTGGTTGTATAACTGTTCTCCAACAGTTCTAACACGTCTATTACTTAAGTGATCAATATCATCAATTTCTGCTTTTGCATTAATTAACTCAATCAAATATTTAATAATGTTTATGATATCTTCTCTAGTAAGGACCCTTTGTTCCATTCCTAATTCAGTACCTAACTTTTTATTAATTCTGTATCTTCCTACTTCACCTAAATCATATCTAGTCTCAGAAAAGAATAATTTATCAATTACTCCTCTAGCCGTATCAATGTCTGGTGGTTCAGCATTACGCAATTGTCTATAGATATGCTCTACAGCTTCTTTTTCTGAGTTTGAAGTATCTTTTTGTAAAGTATTGTAAATAATTGAGAAGTTAGAAGCAGTAATATCTTCTTTGTTAATAATTATCTTTTTAACTCCTTCTTCAATAATTAAATCAAGATTTTCCTCAGTTAAAACAGTATCTCTATCTATAATTACTTCATTTCTTTCGATAGAAACTACTTCTCCAGTATCTTCATCAACGAAATCTTCAACCCATGTTTTCAAAACTCTGGCAGCAAGTTTTGAACCAACAAGTTTTTTCTTTGAACTCTTACTTACATTTACTTCGTGAGCAAGGTCAAAAATTTCAAGAATATCTTTATCAGTTTCGAAACCAATAGCTCTCAATAAAGTTGTAACAGGAAGCTTTTTCTTTCTGTCAATATATGCGTATAAAATATCATTGATATCTGTAGCAAATTCAATCCAAGAGCCTTTGAAAGGAATTACTCTTGCAGAGTATAGTTTAGTTCCATTTGCGTGAGTACTATGACCAAAGAAAACTCCTGGAGATCTGTGTAACTGAGACACAATAACTCTTTCAGCACCATTTATAATAAATGAACCTTTTGGTGACATATAAGGGATTGTACCCAAATATACATCTTGTACAATTGTCTCGAAATCCTCATGTTCTGGATCCGTACAGTATAATTTTAATTTTGCCTTAAGTGGAACACTGTAAGTTAAACCTCTATCAATACATTCAGTAATTGAATATCTTGGTGGATCTACAAAATAATCGATAAATTCTAAAACAAACTGATTTCTTGTATCAGTAATTGGAAAGTTTTCACTAAAAACTTTAAAAAGACCTTCGTCAGCTCTTCTGTCTGGAACAGTTTCTAACTGAAAAAAGTTGGTAAATGATTCGAGTTGTATTTCTAAAAAATCTGGATAATCAAACTTATTATGATTGGAAGAGAAATTTACTCTAATTGGGTCGAACTTGTTATTAGCCATTTAAATTGTTGATTTAAATTTTATTATTCTAAATCTTATTGATTAAACCCTTAGTTTAATCACTGAAAATCAATTAATTGAATTCAGCTTTTGGTTTATTGCTGTCTCTCTATTGAAAATGAATCATATAGAAACAACAAAAGGTTTAGATGCAAAAAGCACCTAAACCATTATTGTTTTAAAGTAAACTATTACTTAATCTCAACTTCAGCTCCAGCCTCTTCAAGAGATGTTTTCAATCCTTCAGCTTCGTCTTTAGCGATTCCTTCTTTAATTGCGTTAGGTGCACCATCCACTAAATCTTTAGCTTCTTTAAGTCCTAATCCAGTCAATTCTTTTACCAATTTTACAACTGCTAATTTAGAACCTCCTGCTGCTTTTAAGATTACATCAAACTCAGTTTTTTCATCTGCTGCTTCTGCACCAGCTCCTGCTCCTGGACCTGCAACTACTGCTGCAGCCGCTGCTGGTTCAATGTTATACTCATCTTTCAAGATTGTTGCCAATTCTTGAACATCTTTCACAGTTAAATTTACTAACTCTTCTGCTAATTTTGTTAAATCTGCCATTTTGTATTTATTTATTAATTTTTTGTTTCTATTTTATTTATTCAATTCCTGAGAGAAGCATCCGTTCCAAAGAACAGAACTCAAGAAAATTCTTTTATCTTTCTCCTAATGTTTTAACTAATCCAGCGATAGTACTTCCTCCCGAATTAAGAGCAGAAATAACATTCTTAGCTGGTGATTGAAGTAATGTAATAATATCTCCAATAAGTTCCTCTTTAGATTTAAGGTTAACAAGAGCTTCAATTTGATCATCTCCGATAAAAATTGCTTCTTCAACGAAAGCACCTTTTAAAAGAGGCTTATCATTTTTCTTTCTGAATTCCTTAATAATCTTAGCAGGCTCATTTCCTCTCTCGCTAATCATTAATGAAGTTTGTCCCTTCAATAAATCATAGAAAGGAGACATATCAGTTCCTTCAATATTCTCAAGAGCTTTCTTTACAAGTGTGTTCTTAACAACTTCTAATGAAACTTCTCCTTTAAAACATCTTCTTCTTAATTTACTTGTCTCATCTGCTGTTAATTCAGATGTATCTGCCAAATAAAATATACTTGCATTACCTATCTTATCAGTTAGGTATTCAATTGCTTTGTTTTTCTCGTCTTTGTTCATTTTCTAAAATTATATAGAACTAGCGTCCACGTTAATACTAGGACTCATTGTAGATGACATGAAGATACTTTTAACATACTCACCTTTTGCCGAAGCAGGTTTTAGTTTAATAATAGTATCTAATAATTCTTTGGCATTTCCATAAATATTATCTCCTGAAAAAGATACTTTTCCAATAAGAGAATGAATAATTCCAAATTTATCTACTTTAAAGTCGATTTTTCCACCTTTTGAATCCTTTACAGCTTTTGTAACATCCATAGTTACAGTTCCTGTTTTTGGATTTGGCATAAGATTTCTTGGTCCAAGGATTCTTCCTAATGCTCCAATTTTACCCATTACGTTTGGAGTAGATATAATTACATCTACATCTGTCCAGCCTCCTTTGATTTTTTCGATGTATTCTTCTAATCCTACAAAATCAGCTCCAGCTGCTTTAGCTTCGGCTTCCTTATCAGGGGTACATAATACTAACACTTTCATGTCTTTCCCTGTTCCGTTTGGTAGAGAAACACTTCCTCTTACCATTTGATCGGCTTTTTTTGGGTCAACATTCAAACGAATAGCTACATCTACTGTTGCATCAAATTTTGCTGTCGTAATTTCCTTAATTAAATTACTCGCATCTTTTAGTGAATATGATTTCTCTAAATCATATTTTTCTAAAATTGCTCTTTTTGCTTTTGACATTTGTTATTGTTTATTTATTAATTGTTTTTCCATGGTGGAGTTCCTTGGACTGTAAGTCCCATACTCCTTGCAGTACCAGCAACCATTCTCATAGCTGATTCAATAACGAAACAGTTAAGATCTGGCATTTTGTCTTCTGCAATTGCTTTTACTTGATCCCAAGTTACTTTTCCAACTTTAAGTCTATTCGGTTCAGATGAACCTCCTTTTAACTTTGCAGCTTCCAATAATTGAACTGCTGCTGGTGGAGTTTTAATTACAAATTCAAATGATTTATCTGAATATACTGTAATTACTGCTGGTAATACTTTTCCTGGTTTATCTTGAGTTCTTGCATTAAATTGCTTGCAAAATTCCATGATATTTACCCCTTTAGCACCTAATGCAGGTCCTACTGGTGGTGCAGGGTTAGCTGCTCCTCCTCTAATTTGTAGTTTAATTAAACCGCTTACTTCTTTAGCCATTTTCTATAAAAATTATTGCTTTTCTACTTGCATGTAATTCAACTCGACAGGCGTTTTCCTTCCGAATATCTTTATCATGATTTTTAATTTCTTTTTCTCTTCGTTAACTTCTTCAATAACACCATCAAATTTATTGAATGGTCCATCAGTTACAGTAACGTTCTCACCAACTTTAAAGTCGATTGATATTTGGTCTTCTAAATCAATAGAATCATCAGCATGACCTAAAATTCTATTTACTTCACTCTCTCTCAGTGGAGAAGGATCACCTCCTTTTTCCATTGATAAGAACCCCATTACATTTGGGATACTTTTTATTAAGTGCTTTACTTCACCTTCAAGAGTAGTTTGAACCATAATATGACCCGGCATCAAACTTTTTTCTTTTATAATCTTCTTTCCATCTCTAATTTGGATGACTCTCTCTGTAGGGACTAAAACCTGAGCTATATAATTAGACATTTTCAATCTCTCGATCTCAATATCCAAATACTCTTTAGATTTTTTCTCTTTACCAGTTACGGTTTTTACTATATACCACTTCATTAAGATAATGATTTAATAATGTCATAAACCCAACCTAAAATTCCTTTCCAAGGTCCAGAATTAATTCCGAAAATAAAGTCCATTAAAAAAACGATCAACGAAACTATAGCTGAAGAGATCAATACCACAAATGAACTGTTTTGTAACTCTGACCAAGTAGGCCAAGTTACTTTCTCAATAAGTTCTGTGTAAACTTCCTCTATATATGTTCTTATTTTAACCATTTCTTTTTACTTTGTTTTCGAACTAATCCTCAACGTCTTCAAACTTAATTATGCACGGGTGGAGAGACTCCCTTCGACTCGCTATCGCTCACTCAGGATAAACTTCTCGTCTACTCGTTCAACATTTTATTTTGCACGGGTGGAGAGACTCGAACTCCCGACACCTGGTTTTGGAGACCAGTGCTCTACCAACTGAGCTACACCCGTAAAACAGGAAACAACCCCGATAGAAACCGGGATTGTTGCTCATTTTTTTAATCTATATTTCTTATTAATCTAAGATTTCAGTAACCTGTCCAGCTCCTACTGTTCTTCCTCCTTCTCTTATTGCAAATCTAAGTCCTTTAGACATTGCAACTGGAACGATTAATTCAACAGTAATTGTTACGTTATCTCCAGGCATTACCATTTCTCTTCCTGCTTCAAGGATAATTTCTCCAGTTA
>JBMYYT010000034.1:0-14113 GCA_049609665.1 Flavobacteriales bacterium
GCAGGGTTTAAACCAAACTTTACGGCTGGTCACAGCTTTGGTGAATTGACAGCTCTTTGGGCTGCGGGAGTTTATGATGACAATACATTTTTAGCATTAGCTAAAAAAAGAGACCATTTTATAACAGATTCAATACTGGTTCAGCTATTAATTCCTATGACAAAAGATTCATTATCTAATATTAACTTAGATTGGGGATGTGGTCAAAGTTCTATTCAACCTTTCGAATACTTGATGCATGTTTTGGTTGGAAATAAAAGAAAAACTTTTTTGACAAATATAATACCATTGTCTCATGAAAATGTTAAACTTCTTATAAATGAAAGAAAACCCTATTTCCCTCAAACAAATCAATATAAAATGGGTTGGACATGGGAAGAGTATGAAACTAAATTTTTGAAAAATTAGTTGATAACAATTATTAAACTATAATTCAAAGTACCAGTATTTTTGATTATTTTAGTTCCCATGAAAAATCATTTTAAATTTTTTCTTGCAATAGGTTTATTTCTATTTCAACCTACTTTGTCAATTAGTGGATTGGAAGCAACTTATATCGAAAACCCAACCGATACTAAAATCCCAGATCCAAAAAAGAAAGTGGACCGTTTACTCAAGCAGTTTGATTCCTATTTCACTAATGTAAACGATGACAAGAAAAAACAGAACAAAGATGCTGCTGAAAAAGTCGCTTTAGATGCTCTGGATGTTTCTATTAAGGTTAGTTACCGCTTTGGTGAATATAAATCATACAGAAATCTATTTTATTTCTACAAACACTTTGAGAATAGAAAAAAACGAATTAAATATGAGTTCAAGTATCAGCTGAATAAAAAGAAACTTGATGCAATGCTCAAAGAAGAGGCTAAAAAGAAAGAACAAGCCAAACAGAAAGCTAAAGTTGAGGCATTACGTAAAGAAAAAGAAAGAAAAGAGGCAGAGATAAGGGAGTTAGAAAAAGATAAAAATGCGAACAAAGCTCTTATTGCTTCCAAGAAAAGAGAATTGGAGAGTGCTAACACAAAACTCACTGAATCCCAAACTATCATTGAAGAAAATGAAGTTCAAATTACCTCATTCCTGGATTCGATTGAGACTCAAGCTTTAATCAATGATAAACTAAATCTTGAGAATAAGATTCTTGAGGATGAAAAGAAATTCATTGCCTTGAAAGAAAAATCTGCAAGAAACAAGAACTTCTATTTTATGATTTTGGCAATTTTAGGAGCGCTTTTAGCGGTATTCCTAATTGTGATAGTGATGTTGAAAAACAAGTCTCAAAAAGAGCTCAAAAACAAAAACATACTGATCAACGAAGAGAAAGCAAGGTCAGATGAGTTGTTATTGAATATACTTCCAGAAGATTTAGCTATGGAGCTAAAAGAAAATGGATTTGCAAAAGCTCAAAGCTTTGAAAATGTCACCGTATTTTTTAGTGATTTTAAAGATTTTACCAAAATTAGTGAAAGGCTTTCTCCAAAAGAGTTAGTAGAGGAATTGGACTACTGTTTCAAAGGATTTGATCGAATTATTGGCAACTATGAAATTGAAAAAATAAAAACTGTTGGGGATGCTTATATCTGTGCCTCAGGGTTGAACAAAAAACATATCTCACCACATGACATTGTAAGGGCTGCTATTGAAATAAGGGAATTTGTGAACAAACGAATTGAAACAAATAAAAAGCAAAATAAAGAATGTTTTGAGATTAGAATCGGAATTCACACTGGTCCCATTGTAGCTGGAGTTGTGGGGTTCAAAAAGTTTGCTTATGACATTTGGGGAGACACTGTAAACACAGCAGCCCGAATGGAACAACACAGTGAAGCTGGAAAAATCAATGTTTCTGCAAAGACTTTTGAATTAGTAAAATCTGATTTTTCTTTTACCTATCGCGGAAAAATTCAAGCTAAAAACAAAGGTGAAATTGATATGTACTTTATTCACGATGAAGTTTAAAAATTTATAAAAATGAAGAAAACAATCTATTTGATTTTAATATCGGCTTTTGTATTTATCATTGGCTGTGATACCAAACCAGAAGAACAAAATAAAACAACTCCTGTTGAGCAAATCACAGAGAAATCCCCTAAAGAAAAACTAAAAGAAGCTTACCAACTTTTCAAAGAAGGAAAAGATGCGGAATCAGTTGCCCTTGCTGAGGAAGTATTAGCAATAGGAAAAGAAATTAAAAACGATACTCTTATCGGTCGAGCTTTAACTTCTTTGTGCAGAAATGCTCAACGAACTCTCGATACCAATAAGTTAGCTGAATTAAGCAAAGGATTGGAGGAGTTAGCTGAAAGTTCTGGAAATCAAAAATGGCTGATGTATCGAGCGCATCAAAATGCAGAAATGTGGCGATTAATTGGCAACATGGATCGAGCTGAAAGTTATTATGATGAAAGCATGAGAATAAGTTCTGAAACTGGCTCAAAAGGAATGTTTATGATTGATCACTTTAATAAATCCTTTGTCTCGACTGCAAAAGGAGATTTTGATGAAGCTCAGCGATTAATTACGAAATATTATGAATTAAGAAGAGAAATGGACTCCACCAAAGAAGATGCTTATGGATTGATTGCATTAGCTTATTTATTGGAAAAAAAGAAAAATTATCAAGGTGCTCATGAAGTTGCTGTGGTAACTCGAAGGTTATTTAAAGAACAAGATATTTTTCCTGAACCTCCTGATGAAAAGCCTCTATTGGCGGTTGAGAATAAGGTAAAAGAAGTAATAAAACCAAGTGATTTGATAGAAATATCAACCAAATCCGAATCAGAATCGGTTTCAAGTTTATTGAAGAAATATTTAAATTAAAAAGTCTAATAATTTATAAATGAAAGAACTGATTATTAAAGAATTACTCACTCTTAACAATTCTTTGACCTCTAAAGAAATAGATTTGGGACTCTCCTATTTCCAAGAAAAAGAATTTAAGGCTAACGAGCTAATTTCAAAATCAGGAGAAGTATGTGAACATTTATTTTTTGCGAATAATTCTATTACAAGGTGTTTCTATTTAGATTCTGAGGGAGAAGAACAAACGCTATGGATGAAACCAGAACAGAGTTTTATAACTGATTATAAAAGCTTTGTAAATCAAAATGAGTCACAATTTTCTTTACAGTTTTATGAGAATACAAAGGTAATGATGATTGCTAGAAAAGATTTGCTACATCTATATAAAACTTCGATGAACTGGGCTCTTTTTGGAGTCAATCTCACTGAGTCGGTTCATATTAATTTAATTGATGTGTTCGTAAATCTATTGGCTAATGATGCAACGAGAAATTATCAATATATTGAATATATGTTTCCAAAATTTATTCAGGTTGCCCCTCTAAAAGATATAGCTTCTATGCTTCAAATCACTCCTGTAAGTTTATCAAGGATAAGAGCTGGTAAACAATTGAAAAAATGATTTATTAACATATGTAAAGTGCCATTAAAATAATTGTTAGTTCCTTTGAATACTATTTAACTGATTTATGAAAAAAATAATTACAACTTTATTTCTAATGGCAAATTTAATTTCGATGGCACAAAATGGAAAAGCCGCAACAATAAAAAAGACCTTCAGCAGAACAACAACAATAAGTCAAACGATTGATGCTGATATTACAACTGTTTGGGAAATACTCACTAATGCTTCCAATTATTCAAAATGGAATTCAACTATAATTTCAATTGAAGGTGAGATAAAAAAAGGAAGTAAAATAAAATTAATAAGCACGTTGGATTCTACAAGAATTTTTAAACTTAAGGTAAAAGAAGCTATTCCAAATCAAAAATTAGTGTGGGGAGATGCAATGGGAAAAAGAACTTATACTCTTGAAAAAAAAGAGGGGAAGACTCTCTTTACAATGAATGAAAAAATTGGAGGGTTTATGTTTCCTTTATTTGCAAACAAAATTCCTTCGTTTGATGAATCATTTGAACAATTTACTGCTGATTTGAAAAAAGAAGCTGAATCAAAATAAATAATATATGAATTACAGAGAATCAATTGGAACAAAAGAAAAACCTTTAACCTTAAAAACCCCTCCACTTTCCTCAGAATTTACAATGCATATCGATGAGAAGGACGGAAAAGAAATTTTGGTTTGTACAGTAAAAACTACAATTTTACATTACGATATCAATTGTATTCATGATTTGCATCAAATGCTTTTGCAACATGGAGACTGGATGTTGCTTGGAAGCAAAGATGAAAAAGTTGAAACAAAGCCAAATACAGTCGAGGATTGGGGCAGATCTTCAGAGAATCCTATTGGAGGGTGGTATGGATTAAAAAGAGGGTTTAAGGGTCGTTTCGGAATGTACATACCTCCATTGATGGAACATTTAGGACTTGCAGAAGTTGAGCATAACAAAAGAAACAACAGAATGAAAGCTATTGTATAAAAGATTTTTTTTCCTTAGAAAAATCTAAAAACTTGTATTCATTTTCAAGTTTTATTATCTCATCCAAAAGTTTCTTTCTAAATTTTTTATGACTTAATGAATTGGATTCAAAAGGCTTATGCATTAAACCTTGATTAATTTTCAATATTTTTTCATTTAATATTTTTGTCTTTGTGGATACAAAAGAATCAGCGAATTTTTCCCAAATGTAATCAATAGCTAACTCCGATGGATGAAGCATATCAACCCCATAAAACCGATAATCTCTCAATTCATCCATCATAATTTCATAAGAAGGAAAATAAAATGAATCTTCAAATCGTTCGTTTATTTCTTTCAATGCTAAATGTAACGTAGCTTTACTTTGCTGGTTCTCCACTACTCCATCTTTCCAATGCCTTACAGGGCTTATTGTTGTGAGAATCTTTATAGATGGATTTATTGATTTAATTCTATTAATACTGTCAGTTATTCTCTCAACAACCTCAGATACTGAAAGTAGTTCTTTTGTAAATTCAGAAGTTGGAACTTTATGACAATTTGCTACTACTTCATTATTTTGTTTTCTTCGATAAATCCAGGCTGAGCCAAAGGTTAGAATCAAAACATCTGAATTTTCTATGAATTCATTTCCTTTCTTAATCTTGTCATTTATAGCTTCTAAAACTTCTTTTTGGTTCAATCCAGAAAAACTTCCATGATGATTATAACTAAAATAGATTTCTCCATTTTTATTTAAATCAGATTCTTTATACTGTTTCCCTTCCAAACACTCGTTAATTGCAGTTGAAATTGAAATTGGATTGAATACTATTCCATGAGGGTTTGTTAGAATATCAAACTTATAATCTTTTAATTTAGCTCCAATATTTTCAGAAAAGCAAGAACCGATGCTCAATATTTTATCTTCGTGAGAGATTGAAATAGGATAATTTGAGAGTTTTATTTCTGTTTTGAGATTCATCATATAAAGGTAATTAAGATTTACTTTATTGGAATCAAAGCAACATAATAAAGTAAGCTTGAATCTAAATCAAATAAAAAGTCATCTTGTTCATCTTCGTTTCCACAAGTGTTTTGAGCTAAAACATAAATCAATTTACTTTTAGAGTAACTCAAAATTACACGCTCCATTTCTTTCAGCTCTTCTGGTTTAATATCAACAACACTTTTTATTTTTTTTCGGTATGAAACTTTTATATAATGTTCTCCATCCGTTTTAAAACCTAAATTCAGAATTGAATCGAAAGTTTCGTAACAGAAAAAATCTCTAAAAACAAAGTTATCATATACAACCTGTTTAGGTTCTAAAGTTTTACAAGCAAAAAAAATAATCGATAATAGTATAGCAAATAGGAAAGTTTTCATGAGAATAATTTAGTTTAACTTGATAACTAAGCTAAACGATTTGGTTACAATAAAAACTTAAAAAATCAATCAAACAACCTCCATTTAATCCCAAATTTAAAAGCTCTGTCTTGAAGAGGGTATTCAGTTGTAGCTAAATAATTATTTCCGAAAACTGGTTTTAACAAACCGCTATTCAAATGGGTGATAGTAGAAAAAAAGGAAAAGTTTTTTTTGATATAAAACTCTGCAAAAAATCCAACTATGGGGTAGTTTCCAACTCGTTGGTTTGATTGAAGGTAAAACTCATCTAAACTCGAATTATAAGCTCTTGGAGTGAAATTTGTATAATAGAGAACACTCAGCCCTGCATCAAATTTCAGTACTTTTTTAATTAATCTTCCTTTGAAATGAAGCTTGGTGTAAGTAACTAAATTTGGAACTTCTATTTCGCTTTTCGAAATCAAATCTTGAATGTGAATATTGGTAGTTAAATACATCCATTTTTTAAATTGGATGCGCTTATTGATAGTAAATCCAAGCAAAGAAATATTCGTTTGAATAGGTAATGAATTTGTATCAAAAATTACTGCTCCCGACTGAGATTCAAAGTTAAGTTCAACCTTAGTCCCATTAAATTCATTTAACGCAGATACATTTAACTGAATGATAGTGTTTCGGTTATTTACTTTGTTCCATTCAAAATGATTACCTCTATAATTATTGGCATAAAGTTCAGGTAAATCGGTCATAAAATTGGCATTGGCACTAAACCTTTGAAAAATATTTAACGATCGATTTCTGTAAGTAATATTATTCTTGAATTCATAAGATTCATATTTCCCATCAGAGACCATAAATTCGAAATAACTCCTCCCAAAAAAACCTTTATCTCTCCATTTAACCTCTGTAAACAACAAGTTTTCAAGATGAATCTCAAAAGGGTTTCTTCCTAAGTATTCGTAATAATTCTGAGCAATCCCAACCGATAATGTCATATTCTTGGAAACTCTATCCAATTGAAAACGGTGCGATAATCTTTCCAACTTTAAACTATCCAATGTAGTTATAGTATCATAATTATAATCCTCAAAATAAGAAGTTGAATTTCTCAATCCAATTTTTTGTTGAGTTCTGTGGTAGCTCAATTTTTGAGTTAATTGAAAATAAGGAGTGCTGTCCGTTATAGTCTTAGAAATTTTATAATTATGTCTGAAATTTACATCCATAACTTTCAAATCCAAATAGTTACTTGCGGATTGAGCAGCTTCAATAAATTGAGTAGGAAAAGTAGTCTTGATATTTGCATTCCCAGAATCTAACAAAGCAAAGAAATTTGAATCTGCTACTCCCCCATTTATATTATTTCTTCGTTTGTAATTTTCAAACTGAGCTAAAAAACCATAACGTTTATCTTTCGGATTGTAATCTAAGTTAAAAGCAAAATCAGACAAAGTTGCATTTTGATTAAGATAAATTCCTTCTGAGTTAGTTTTTAATATTTTGGCACTCCCGAATAGATTTTCTGATAATTGCTGACGATGCACTACATCCACATAATTTTCTCTCCCTGAGCCAAATACATAAAAAACATCTGTAAAAGTATTGGTGTTTGAAGTTGAAGGAAACAAAGATTTTAGTCGCTTATTATTCGTCTCAAAAGGGTTAATTAAATTGTACTTTGCTAATCCTAAATTTCCTAAATACACCTCTTGATAATTTCGATATTCGGACGAATTATGAAAAATATTCTCGTTAGTATCAATTTTCTGACTTAACCCAGAAAAAGAAATAAACAAAAATAGAATCAATGAAGATTTTTTCATAATGAGCCAAAAGTACAGATAAACGAAAACTTAACCAATATTGGTATTTAACTTTTAAAAAATTTCGAAAAATTAGTTTTTTCTAAAGGATACTTATTAAAAGTCCCAATTGCCTTGGCGACCAATGTTTTCTCTTCTTTATCCATTCTATAGATATTACCCGTAGAGGTAATCAATTTCTTTCCTTCAAAATCTACTTTTCCCTCTCCAATTAATTTATCCCCTAAAAAAACAGGTTTGAAATAATTAATTTTGAACTCAACAGTAGAAACCAATGCCATACTTTTAAATGACAAAGATAAAGCTGCAGAACCTAATACAGCATCCATAAATCCAGCCACAACCCCACCATGACATACACCAGGAGAACTCAAATGTTTTTCCAAAATAATCATTGAATAATGAGATTCACCTGGTTTTTCAACCGTTAATTTCATTCCATTATCAATCGAAAACTGATTTATTCTTTTGTAAATTTCAATTGGGTTATCAAACATTGTTAATATTTTTCTATTCTCAAAGATATAAATACTTTGACATAAGTTTTAGATAATTGAAAGTATTACTAACTTTACATTTATCGTTTAATTGACTTTAATATAAGAGTTATAATACATCTATTGAATGACTTGCGAAACTGTACAAGAAGCTGTTAAAGAAATATTTACAAAGTATCTGGAACAAAACGGACACAGGAAAACTCCAGAACGTTTTGCTATACTAAGTGAAATTTTTGATCATCCAGAACATTTTGATGTAGAAGAGTTATACACACTCATGAAGAGCAAAAATTACAGGGTGAGTAAAGCAACTATTTACAATACTATTGACCTGTTATTAGCTTGTAACTTAATCCGAAAGCATCAGTTTGGTAAAAACTTGGCTCAATATGAAAAATCTTATCAATACAAGAAACACGATCATATTATAATAACTGACACTGAGGAAGTTATTGAGTTTTCCGAACCTATGATCAATGACATAAAATCTATTGTAGAAGAAAAATATGGAATCGAGATACTGCATCATTCCCTTTATTTTTATGCAAAAAAGAAAGACTAAACTATGAACTTACAGTATCGCATAGAAAAGGCTGCCAACAACGTTTCGATTATTCATCTTTCAGGAAAAATCATTCATAAAGATGATATTGAGCAAATAGATTTAGAAATTTCTAATTTAATTGAAACCAAAAAGTTAAACCTCATTTTGTCTTTAACTGAATTGGACTATATGAATAGTGCCGGGTTAAGTTTTGTAATTTCCTACTTTACCAAAATCAGAAATGTTGGAGGCAAAATGGTATTATGTGACTTATCAAAAAAGGTAAACGAACTCATTATAATTACAAAATTACATACGATATTTAATATTTTTGACACCTTAGAAGAGGCTATTCAAAGTTTTAATTTAATAAAAAACAATTAACATACATGGCATTAGATGTATTATTAGGACTCCAATGGGGAGACGAAGGAAAAGGGAAAATAGTTGATGTATTAACTCCAAAATATGACATAATTGCAAGGTTTCAAGGAGGACCTAATGCTGGGCATACTCTTGAATTTAATGGAATAAAACATGTTCTCCACACCATACCTTCGGGGATTTTTAGAGATGGGGTAATGAATGTAGTTGGGAATGGAGTTGTAATTGACCCAATTATTTTTCAAAAAGAAATAGATGCATTAACCAAAATGGAAGTTAATGTGAATGACAAATTATTTATTTCTAAAAAAGCACATTTAATTCTACCGACACATCGACTTTTGGACGCTGCCTCAGAAAAAGCAAAAGGAAAGGAAAAAATTGGTTCTACACTTAAAGGAATTGGTCCAACTTATATGGATAAAACTGGAAGAAATGGACTGAGAATAGGTGATATTTTGAGTAAAAATTTCAAAGAGAAATATGAGAAATTAAGAGACAAGCACTGCAAAATGCTTGATTACTCTGATTTTGAATATGATTTAAGCGAAATGGAAACTGAATGGTTCAAAAGTATTGAGTTTTTGAAAGACCTGAATATTGTGGACAGTGAACATTTCCTTAACAGTCAATTAAAAGAAGGATTATCTATTCTTGCTGAAGGTGCTCAGGGAACTTTGTTGGATGTAGATTTTGGTACTTATCCTTTTGTGACTTCATCAAACACAACCAGTGCTGGAACAGCAACTGGACTTGGAATTGCTCCTAATAAGATTGAAAAAGTAAACGGAATATTTAAAGCTTACGTTACACGAGTAGGAAATGGACCTTTCCCGACTGAATTAACCGATAAGACGGGAGAAGACATGCAGAAGGCTGGTCATGAGTTTGGAGCAACAACAGGAAGACCAAGACAATGTGGATGGCTTGACTTACCTGCGTTGAAATACGCAATAATGATTAATGGAGTCACTGAATTGAGTATGATGAAAGCGGATGTGCTTTCTGGTTTTGATCCAGTAAAAGTCTGTACTCATTATAAAATTGGAGATGAACTGTATGATTATTTCCCTTATGATATTTGTGACGAAGAAATTGAACCAGTTTATATCGAATTAAAAGGATGGACTGAAGATTTAACCCAAATGACTTCAATTGATGAAATTCCAAGTCAATTGGAAGATTACATTGAATTCTTGGAAAGAGAATTGGAAACTCCGATTACAATTGTTTCAGTTGGTCCTAACCGTACTCAAACATTAACAAGAAACTAAGAATAAGTTTAGTTTTTTGTCGTTTATAGTTCATCAAATATTAAGTAAAACATTGATAAACTTTTTAAAAAATAATAGTAAAACAACTGTAATTCATATTATTACAGTTGTTTTTTTTATTGGAATAAATTCAAATTCAAGTGCCCAAATAGTAAAAGATAGTTTATTTCTTTCTGATACCAATAATAAGCTAATCAATCTTCACGGTGCCGATTATTTATCGGACAAGGAAGGAGATGTTACAATAATGAAATTAGTGGGTAATGTTCGATTTAGTCAAGACAGCGTTTTTATGAGGAGTGACCTTGGCTATATTCAAAAAGACTTTAGTTTTATTAAAGCTGTTGGTAATGTAATTATCAACCAAGGTGATTCTTTGTTCCTTTATGGTGATTCTTTAGATTATGATGGGACAACAAAAATTGCAATAGTTCGTGGAAATGTTCGATTGGTTGAAAATGAGCTTACTCTTACTGCTCCTTCAATGAAGTATGACTTGAATACCAATATAGCCTATTACACCCAAGGTGGAACGGTTGTCAGTAAAAAAAACAGCAATACCCTTACAAGCAAACGAGGATATTATTACTCGGATTTTAAAACTCTTTCTTTTAAAGACAGTGTAAAATTAACTAATCCAGAGTATGTGATGACTTCGGATACATTGGATTATAATGAAACGAGTGAAATCGCTTATTTTTCTGGAAACACAATCATTGAGGGAGAAGGAAATTTAATTTTCTGTAAAAATGGATATTACGATACCCGAAATGACATTTCTGAATTTAATCAAGATGCCTATCTAATTTCCGATGGACATACCATTAAAGGAGACAAACTCTATTACGATAGAAACTCAGGAATTGGAAAAGCTGTGGGTAATATTGAACTCACTGATACTGTGAATAAAATAGTAGTAACAGGAGATTATGGAACTCGAAACGAAAAAAGCAACGTCTCCTTTGTAACCGGAAATACATTGGTAAATAAATGGTTTGAAGAAGGTGATACTATGTTCTTGACGGCAGATACTATTAGAGTTGTGAAAAATGAAGAGACTAATAAAAATAATCTCTACTGTTTTCATAAAGTAAAAATTTACAAAAATGATTTGCAAGGAATCTGTGATTCAATGGTTTACTTACAATCCGATTCGATGATTCAGCTTTTTAACAACCCTTACATTTGGTCAGAAAACAGTCAAATGAATGGAGATACGATATTTATCCAATTATCAAATAATAAAATTAAGGAACTTAATTTAAGGAAAAACTCTTTTATTATTGATCCAGTTACTTTAATAGATACATCGCTTAATGACACAATCCCAACTGGATATTACAATCAAATTAAAGGCAAAAATATTAAGGGGATGTTTAGTAAAGATACCCTAAGGAAAGTGAGAGTGAATGGAAATGGACAAAGCATCTATTTTACTGGAGATGAAGGGAAACCCTCTCAAGGATTAAATAGAATTGACTGTAGTGATATTGAAATACGCTTTGACAAAAGCAAAATCAAAGAAATTGCTTTTCTTAATCAGCCTGATGGAACGTTATTTCCAATCCAAGATGTTAGCAAATCGGATGAAAAACTAAAAGGATTTAATTGGAAAATTGATCTAAGACCTGCTTCAAAAGCAAGTTTAAAACCAAAACTATTTAATGAAGAACAATTTACTCCTAACCTCAAATAGTAAACTTTATTGGGGAATAATTGTTATCCTCAGTATTCTCTATATCAGAGGATTGTTTTCGGCAATTTATGGAATTGACGCAACAATTTATGCTTCTTTAAGCTCCGAAATGGTTGATACTAACAATTGGTTACAAATTTTTCATAAAGGAAATGATTATTTGGACAAACCTCCCTTACACTTCTGGTTGTCTGCAATTTCATTTAAACTTTTTGGGGTAAACAGCTTTGCTTACAAACTTCCCTCCTTTCTTTTTACAGTTTTAGGAGCATATTCAACCTTTAAATTAGCTACAATTCTATACAGTAAACAAGTTGGCAAACTTGCCGCATTGTTCTTTTACTCGTGTTTTTCCATTGTATTAATTAATCAAGATGTACGAACCGATACTATTCTTGTTGGTATCGTAATTTTTTCACTTTGGAACTTGATTAGTTATGTAGAAACATCAAACAAACTGAGTTTTGTTTTAGGTTTTATTGGAATAGGATTAGCAATGCTTGCAAAGGGACCTATTGGATTGATGGTTCCAGTACTTTCTCTTGGCATTCACTTTTTGATTAAAAAACAGTGGTCAAACATTTTCAAGTGGCAATGGATTATCGGATTACTAATAACTGCGGTTGTCATATCACCTATGGTATGGGGACTTTATCAACAATTTGATTTACAACCTACTAAAGCTTTTAATTTAGCTTCTGGGAAAGATGGAACTGGAACATCGGGGCTTAAATTTTATTTTTGGGATCAATCTTTTGGTCGAATTACTGGCGGTAATAAAGAATGGGTAAATGATTCTTCCATATTCTTTTTTGTCCATACATTCTTATGGTCGTTCTTGCCCTGGTCAGTTTTCGCAATTATTGGATTATTTAAGAAATCCAAATTGGCTTTTCAAAATATATCTAATCATGAGTTTTATACGTTGGGGGCTGTAATTATTCCATTTATTGCCTTTTCTATTAGTCAATTTCAATTGCCTCATTATATCTATGTTTTCTTTCCGATGTTTTTCATACTAACGGGGTGGTATATTTTCAATGTAAAAGAAAATAGCATTGAATATAAAATATTACGTATTATACACTTGATATTAAATTTAAGTCTTATATCAGCATCCATTATCGCAGTAACCTACATTTTCCCTACCAAATCAATGTTTATTTTGCTTCCTATGGTTGTGTTTATTGGAGTAATATCCTATCTATACTTTAAAACAAAAGGTAAAAATCAACTTGTGTTAACCACTATAACTGCATTTGTTTCGGTAGTGTTCGTTTTTAATTTTCATTTTATGCCAAAAAACTTAGAATATGATGGACTTGTAAAAGCTGCTAAAACGAGTAATGATTTTAAAGTGAACAAAATATTTTCGAATACAGCTTCAAGCTTAGCCTTTGATATTTATGGAGCTTCAAAAGTAACTTACAAAAACATTTATGAGTTACATGAATATACAAATCAAAATAATTATATTTTCATTCCAGCATTTGATTTTGAAAACGTATCCAACGCTTACGACTTAAAATCATTTCATAAATTCTCACATCATTCTGTTACTCACCTAACGATTGATTTTATCAATCCTAAAACCAGAGAAAACACCTTAGAATATTACTACTTAGTGGAGATATAAAGTTTATCTCAAAAAAAATGTTGCTCATCTCTGAACAACATTCTTTAAATAAATAGTTTGAAACTAATTCTTATTCTTCAATAATGAAATAGTAAATATTCGTAAGAATTTCATCAGGAGATGCTACTGTTGTTGGATCATTGGCATACTCTTCAATAGTTAATCCAGTTTTAATGTTGTTAGCTTTACAATATTCTCCAATTTTTTTATGAGCTCCTGCTCCACCTTCATATGGGCCATAATAAGCAGCTTTCACTACTTTTCCTGCAGGAATATCAACTATTTCCATTCCTTCAGTACTCACTTTAGATCCAGCAGCAACTGGAAAAGCAGGTAATACTTCTGCTGTACTATCTTCTTCATTCCAAGCATAAAACACAGCACTTGGGTGACCAGTCATTTCTAATTTGTTTTCACCCAAAGCCATTCCTAACTTCATAAAATTGGAGGAATAAAATTCTTGAGTCATAACTTCAGCCATTGTTGTATTTTGTCGCAC
>JBMYYT010000035.1:0-14051 GCA_049609665.1 Flavobacteriales bacterium
ACTTGGTTGGAATGGAAGTAGTTTTTATTGGCTTTGTAGCTGTTTTGGATTTTTAAAGGATTATTTCATGATCCTATCTGTAACGAATTCCGAAACAAAAGCATCAACTTCTACGAAGTTTTTCTTTTTTCCTTTAAAACCTTCACTCAAACCTGCGGTTTGGACTTGGTTTAAAATGAAAAAAGCTCAACACTTACGTGTTGAGCTTTTGTTTCTTAGTGAGCCCGAAAGGATTCGAACCTTTGACCGCCTCCTTAGAAGGGAGGTGCTCTATCCAGCTGAGCTACGCGCCCGATATAATTGAATTAGCAAGAGCTAATAAAAATCGAGATATTTCAATGCCAATCTCACTTTGACCGTCCCGATGTAATCGGGATGCTCTATCCAGCTGAGCTACGCGCCCGAAAAAACAATTAATTGTTTTTTGGAGTGGTGCAAAGATAATAGTTGGATTTAATTTACCAAAGTTTTAAGAAATACTTTTAGAAAAATCTTTCAGTGTCGGAAATGTTCTGTCAACTTCATTATTTAAATCAGAGTTGATATAGATTAATTTCATTCCTTTTCTTCTGCCAAATTCCATATCTGATAGGGAATCTCCAACCATAATGGATTTCTTGAAATCTATCTCCGGAAATTTTTCTTTTGCCTTATCAGCCATCTCTGTATTGGGTTTTCTCATTTTACTATTTTCCGAAACTAATTGAGGTGCAAAATAGATTTCGTCAATTTTCCCTCCATTTTGTTTAATCTCAGTTACCATATACGAATGAATTTCATTCAATTGATTTTCTGTAATTATTTCTTTGCCAACACATTGTTGATTGGTGACAATTACAATTCTTCCAAAAATCTCATTGAGTTTCGGTAAGCTCTCCAATACTCCTTCAATGAATTCAAATTCCTGAATAGAAGTCACATAACCTCCTTTAATATGCCTGTTTATTACTCCATCTCTGTCTAAAAAAAGTGTCCAAGTTTTGTCAATATTCCAATTGTAATAATGTTTAAAGTCACTTTGAGCTTTTTCATAATCAGCAGGAATTCCGATATCTAAGAAGTAATTTTTACTAATAAAACCATTAAATTTTAGTTTGGTATATTGTTTTTCTAAAAATTCTTTTTCAAAGGAATATTTTTTTGGAAAAGAGTAGGAGTTGAGCTTTGATTTATTCAATATATATACTCCGCCATTAATGGTTCCAGACTCTTGAAATTTCTTTTCTTCAAACCCAATGGCTTGGTTATTAGCATTTAATTGAACAACTCCATATCTTTTAAAATTCTTGAGGGGCTTTAGTGCCATCGAAAAATCCGCTTTTGATTCCTCGTGACTTTTGTAAAACTCATTTAATTCTACTTGAAACATTGTATCACCATTAAGAATCAAAATCTGCTCCGATTTGGTTTTTTCAATTGCTTGAGAAATAGCGCCTCCAGTTCCAAGTGGTTCTTTTTCAAAAACATAAGTGATAGAAATTCCGTTATAAGAATCGCCAAAAAATTTGACAATTGAATCTGATAAATACCCTACAGCCAAATAAACAGTTTTGATATTAGATTGATTTAAATAATCAAACTGATATTGAAGAAATGGAATTCCATTTATAGGAGCCATCGATTTCGGAAGGTTTGAGACCTCGCTTCTAAGTCTGGTTCCTAATCCACCTGCTAATATAATAGCTTCTGAAATCATTCTTATTTCTTAAAAAGAGATTCCTCTACCAGTTCACAAATAATATGGCCAACCATAATGTGACATTCTTGAATTCTTGGAGTATCGGTTGAAGGAATAGGGATTAAGTAATCACAAAAATCTTTCATTTCACCCCCATTTTCTCCCGTAAATCCAATAGTAATCATTCCTTGTTTTCTGGCTTGTTTCATTGCTTTTACAACATTATTCGAATTTCCAGAAGTAGAAAGCCCAATTAGAATATCATCTTTTCTTCCTTTTGCCCTAATAATTCGCGCATAGATTTCATCAAATGAGTAATCATTTCCAACAGCTGTTAAATACGAAGTGTTTACGTGCAATGCCTCTGAATTAAGAGGTTCTCTGTCAAAGTAAAATCTACCTGAAAACTCTGCAGCTAAATGTTGGGCATCGGCTGCGCTCCCTCCATTTCCGCAAAAGAGAACTTTTCCGTCATTCTTAAAGCAGTTAATTATTGAATCAGTAACTTCTTGAATGTTATGAATCATTGACTCATTTTCTAATAAACGCTGTTTAGTAGAGATCGAATCTTGAATTATCTTCTGAATTTTCATGGCTAAAATTAATTAAAAGTTTAATGAAACCTCTAATTAGAAAAATAATTTTAACGAGATAAGTGCACATGCCCAATGATAGATTGGGTTTCATTTCCTATTTGATAACGTATTTTCCATATAAAAACATCGTTGGGAGACATAACTCCTTGATGTTTTCCATCCCAACCTTCAAATACATCGTTTGATTTAAATAGAGTTTCTCCCCAACGATTAAAAATTAATAACTCATAGTTTGATACGGAATCAACTACTGTTGGTCTAAATATATCATTTAACCCGTCTCCATCGGGTGTAAATGCAGAAGGAACAAATATTTTATTAGGGCAATTGTCTGTTACATATACCTCTATGATACTGTCACAGCCTTGGTTTGTAATAAAATTAAAACGAGTTAACCCTTCTTTATTAATAGTCCCATTGACCATGAAAATACTATCGTCAATACAAAAGTTTGTATCTAAATAATAATAATATGTTGGAGTGACAGATAGATAAAGAACAACTAAACTATCACAACCTTGAGCAGTAGGAATTATTAGAAAATATTTTCCAGCTGAATCAAGAGAGTTTCCATTAAATGTGTAAGAAGAATCGTCACAAATAGTGTGATAAATGGTATCTGACTTTGATGAAACTAAAGTGGTTTGAAGTTCATAGTAAATACTGTCACAGCCTGAATTGCCCATCAAAGTGTCGTAAAAAGTTCCTGCAGTTGAAATAGGAGTTCCGTTAAAATATATAGTATCATTAGGGCAAAGTGTATCTATTCGAATGTCATTTGTAGGAGCTTGTGTTACTGTGATATTAAGTGTTACAGCTGCACTGTCACATCCAGCTATATTTTGTAACGTATCATAAAAAATTCCGGGAGAGGTGTAGGTAATATTATTTAAAACAAATGAATCTCCAGCACATAAGTTTATGCTGACAACGGATGAATCTGGATTGTTTTTTAGAATTAAATTTAAATTAATAATACTATCGCATCCAAAAGGATTAGTAATTGTGTCAGAGTATTTTCCTGGAAGGGTAAGTAAATTCCCTCTAAAATTATAAACGCCTCCAGTACAGATGTTTGCTGAAGTAAAGGAATATAAATAGGAATCAATGTTAAAAGTATCTGTAATCGTATCTAAGCATTTAATATTGTGAACCCAGTAAGTTCCAGCTTGATGAACTCTAATTGACGGTGTAGTTGCTCCAGTAGACCATAAATAACTATATGCCATTGTAGTGTCACCATAAAGCGAAATTGTATCAGAAACACAAGTATCCTGCATAGCTGGAAGATTATGAAAGTAGACATTAGTGTCAATGGCAGAGTAGTAACATTGAGAACCTTGAGTAACGTTTCTTGACATAAGAGCTTGGAAACTTCCAGAACTTGTTTTTAATCTGTGGAAGCCATCAGTAACGTTAAAATATGCATAGGACATCGCTGGGTCTGCTGCAAAAGGTTGAAATAAAGATGTGGCAAGCGTTACACCATCTAAAGTAAAATTACCAATATTATTGGTTTCAGTAATTATCGTTAAATGATGAGCGTATGGGTTTGAAGTAGAATACTGCCAAATTTTATGAGCAAAATTAAAAAAAGTAGAACGATATTGAATAGGGTATGGATATACGAACTCAGGGTCAGTGGTATCATACCACCTCGCTGATGGCGGTGAATAAACTGATTCATTTCCAGCGGCCATAAAAATTTGGCTTAAATGAAAATCTTTGTTACCCGTTACTTTTATAGGGACTTTAGAAATTGTATCCAAATATTCGCCTTTATTTAAAGTTTTCACAAAAGAATTGTCAATAAAAACATGGGTATTGTTTTCTAATGCCATGATCTTAAACAAATCTCCTTGCCTAATGTGTAACTCGGGAACAACATAGTAAGTTCTTCCAACTTTTTCGTTAGGTAAAACAGTTTCGATAGAACTCTCGCTGCAGCATGAAGGAGGAACATATCTCCCACCTCCAATATACGAGCCTTGTAAATAGAAAGTAACTTTAATTTTTTTACAGGAGTCTGTATAGATTCTTGTTCCACAAAAATTATTAAGTGATGTGGTTAACATTGGGAAACAAGCAGGACGAATAGTATTTCCAAAATAATTGCATAATTTCCCTTGAATTGGGTAGGACTGTCCTCTGTTTAAGGTTATTACATTTGTGCTTCCAGCTAACCATCCATTATCAGTATTATGAGTTGGAATTATGGTAACAGGTGTATTGTTTTCAGTAGCTGTGATTACCATATGAGGCAGCATATTATGGAAATTCAAATTAATCATATGCTCAATGTGATGGGTGGAAATAGTGTAATCATAACCTAATTCTTCAACGGGCAATAATGACGACATTCCGCCACCTGCTCCATCGGCAGATCTATATCTCAAAGCTATTGGATTGGTACTGGTTATTCTTGTTGAAGCTAATTGAGCAAAAAGATTTCCCTGAACAAAACGAGTGTAGTTTGGACTTGTGAAATTTAGTAAAGCGAGAGCAATTGCTGTATCAGCTGGTAAATTAATTATTTGTGTAAATGAATTACCCATATCAACAATTGTGACTGTGGCAGGAAGTGATCCAGTTTCAATGTTTAACCCTCTTTGCTGAATATTTGGGAATATAAATTCAGTCCCAAATGTGTTAAGTTTTTGGGCATGAAAAGTGTCAAACATTCCTAATAAAAGAATTATTGAAAGTAGTAGTTTGGTTTTCATGGCAAGTTACTATTTACTAAAAATAGGTAAATTGTAACATTTTGTGAAATTTTAATCCATCAACAAGCTGTTTTTTTCATGAAACACCTTGTTTTTTTTATGAATCATGAAATAATTTCCAGTTTAATAGCTACCGAAAGAGTTGTAAATCACTTTTTCAATTCGAGTACGAATATCATTTCGTACTAATTTCCAGTTGTTTGCATCTGGATAAACCCTATTTGACAAGAAAATATAAACCAACTCATGTTCAGGATCAACCCATGCCCTTGTTCCAGTAAATCCAGAATGTCCATAACTTTTCATTGAAACTGCATCGCAAGTTGGACCTCCTTTTAAGTCAAGAGTAGGTTTGTCAAAACCAATTCCTCTTCGATTTTTTATTGTTGTGTTTTTAAAAGGAGCGGAAGTAAAATACTGAATCGTACTATCTCCTATGAATCGTTGTCCACCATAAACCCCTTCATTTAAGAAAAGTTGCATAATGGTTGCAAGTTCAGTAGCATTTGAGAACAAACCTGCATGTCCACCAACTCCACCAAGCATTGCAGCACCCTGATCATGCACATATCCATGAATTAATTGATTTCTAAAAACAGTGTCCAGTTCTGTAGGTGTAATCTGTGTTTTACTAAATTTAGCTAAAGGTTTATACAATGTATTTTGAAGTCCCATAGGTTTGTAATAGAGACTGTCTGCGATATAATCTAAGCTTCTTCCAGTTTTGTTTTCAATTATTTCTTTCAAGAAGTAATATCCAATATCACTGTATTTATATTTTTTCTTTTTTAATAAATCAGTGGCTACAATTCGTTTTATTATTGCTTTGTTGTAATTTTTAAATATGTAAATGTTTTTTGCTACTTCTGTTGTATAGAATGAAGTTCTTTTTGTTGAATAGAAACGTTTGTTTAAATCTCCATTTTCATCCAATGTAGCAATGTAAAAAGGTATCCAAGGTCTAAATCGCGCTTGGTGAGTCAACATATCTTTTAATTTGACATTTTTATATTGTGTTCCTTTTACATTTTCTGGAAGATAATCACCTAAGGTTTTATCTAAATCCAATTCTCCATTATCAACCATTTTCATCACAATAGCCGTTGTTGCAGCTACTTTGGTTATTGAAGCTAAGTCATATAAAGTATTATTCTTTACAGTTCTCTTTTTAGAGTAGGTATAATGACCAAAATTCTGGTTGTAGATTACTTTACCATTTTTTGCTACAAGAACTTGACAGCCCGGAAAAGCTCCATCTTTAATAGCTTCACGTGCAATCCATCCGATACCACCCATTTTATTTGAGGCAATTCCAACTTCCTCAGGAATCGTGTATTTCAGTCTAATTGGTTTAGTATCAATTCCTGTACCTACTTTGAAATAAGGTGAGCCTGTAACTGGTAGTTTTCCTTTAGCACCAATTCCTCCAAAAATAAGTTGACCTACTAAGTCATTTGTGTAGTTGTTTTCTTCATAAGAAACTACAATTGCCTCAATGTTTTTAGCGCTATCTAATTTAGCTAATGCGTATGCATTGGTAGGATAATTAAGAATTACTTGATGATTTTTTGCTATGGATTTAATGATTTTAATATCATTTTTATAAACACCATAAGTGCCATTCATTTTAGTTTTATGCACACTGATAATTACTTTATCGAACTTCTTCAATTTTTTTAATAGAGCATTTATTTTCTCTTGAGATGCTTTTTTGAAAATTGAATAATGAGAGACTTTTGTATATCTACTCAATCCTTTTTGAAACTCATTATTTACTTTATTCCCAATTACCACAGAAGCGATATTAGTGGTATCAAGTCTTTTGAGTGGTATTAAATTTCCTTCGTTCTTTACTAAAGTCAAAGCATTTTCGAATAACAATCTGTTTGTCAAATCAGAAGAAGCAGGATTTAAATCCTTAGAAAGCCCTTTAGAAGAGATTTTTTCTTGACTAATTTTCATCCATTCTTTTGCATAGAGAATTTTTTTTACACTTTTCCAAACTCGCTCTTTCGTTATTTCTCCATTCTTGATTGCTTTTTTGATTTGGGCAATTGCGGTTGGTACATCTTCAGAAAAAAGCAACACATCATTTCCTGCAATTAGTGCTTTAACATCCACCACACCGGGTTTATAGTAGGAACTTACTCCTTTCATATTTAAGGCATCAGTAAATATTAGTCCTTCAAATCCCATTTCAGTTTGAAGTAAATCAGTAACCACTCTTTTGGAAAGGGTAGTGGCTCTGTTTTTTGTGCTATCAAGAGCAGGAATAAAAAGATGGGCTACCATCATACTCCCAATACCTTCATTAATAAGTTTCTTAAAAGGATAAAACTCAACAGAGTTTAATCTCTTCATTTTGTGAGTAATCACGGGCAATGCTTTATGAGAATCTTTATCAGTATCACCATGACCTGGAAAGTGCTTGGCACATGCAAGAACTCCATTGTCTTGCATTCCTTTCATGTAGGCAATTCCTTTGCGAGTTACATTTTCTCTTTGTTCCCCAAATGATCTGTAATTAATCACAGGATTTTTTCGGTTGTTATTTACATCAATTACAGGAGCAAAATTTACATGAATCCCAATTCGTTTGCAATGCATCGCCATTTCTTTTCCCATATCATAAATCAACGAATCATGTTGAATAGCTCCTAAAGTCATTTGTTTAGGAAACTTAAAAGTTTTTTTCAATCGCATAGGCAATCCCCATTCTCCATCAATAGCTATCATCAGCGGAGTTTTGGCTTTGGATTGGTAACGATTCGTAAGTTTTATTTCTTTTTCGGGAGTTCCTTGCATAAAAATTAACCCACCTAAATTGTATTTGGAGATAAGACTCTCAATAGATTTTTCGTGCTTAGTATCTTTGTTGGAGTAAGCGGCAACCATGAATAACTGAGCTATTCGCTGATCTTCTGTTAGGGTGTCAAAAACTGAATCTGCCCAAGTGTGAGATTGAGTTAAAAAAGCAGGTTTGATAGATTCAGCTTGATTAACAGGCTCAATTTTTTCAGGATTTGGATTGGAACCAATCAAAAAACTTGAAATGGCTGCAACCGATATGTAAAATAATGATTTCATAGTATTCTTCAAAAATAAAATAGCTTGGAAGAATATACACAAACTCTATTCTTTTTTATCCCCATTTTAATTAACAAAAAAAGTGGCAACAAAATTGTGCCACTTTTCAAAGTAATAGGAAGAATGTAAGTTTATAACTTACTTTTAACATAAGCATGTAACGTTCCTTTCTTTTGCATTTTCAAGAATTTTTTTATTTTTTTTGCTTTACCTACTGATTTTTTATTCTTCGAATAGAATTTTAAAACATCGTCAGTTGCTCTAAGAGTGAACTCTTCAATATAATTTGCATAGTTTTGTTGCAGGCAACTTTTAGTCCAAGAGGCAAGAAAAACGACCAATAAATCTTGATTGTTAATATACGGACTTGCTTCTGCATTTAAAGTAGCTGAAATTTTTGGACTCCCTGACACGTAAGAAATTAAAAATTTATAAGCTTTTGCTCTTTTGGCTTTCTGCTCATTCAGAGGAGTTTTCATAATCCAGTCAGCACAAGCAATTGCATCTTGTTCGTATTTTTCAAAATCAGCTTCAACCTTCAACTTATAGTTCTTTGGGACGGAAAATGATTGAGCGAAGTAGGTTGATGAAATAAAAAGAGAGAGGATAATTAATTTAAATATTTTCATAATTTGGATGTTTATTTCTATACGTATTGGCTTATAAATAGGTTGTCAATTCACTAATTTAGATAAAAAAGGATACCAAATGAAATTATCATCTAAAAATCTCTAACCTCGAAGAATCCAGTTTCAATAATAAATAGATCATAATGCTAAATGAAAGCAGGGAAGATCCTCCATAACTCATAAAAGGAAGTGGAATTCCGATGATTGGAACAAGCCCTAATACCATTCCAATATTAATAGCAAAATGAACAAAAAATATACAGGCAATAGAATAGGCATAAACTCTGCTAAAAGTTGATCTTTGTCGCTCGGCAATTGTTATTATTTTGATTATAAATAACATATAGAATATAAACAACACAAAACTTCCAACAAATCCCCATTCTTCGGCAACCGTACAGAATATAAAATCTGTGCTTTGTTCTGGAACTTGGCTATAGGTATCATTAGCAAGAGTAGCTTTTTTATATCCTTTTCCAATAAATTGCCCCGAACCAATTGCTGATAGTGCTTGATGAGAGTTATAACCAACTCCTCGAACATCTTCTTTTAATCCTAAAATAAGTTCTATTCTTGCTCTTTGATAATGATTTTCGGGAATTTTTTCAAATCCAATTTTCATCAAAGGAATTAAAATTAGTGCTATTGTCGTAACAATAAATATTCTTAAATACTTCACTTTTCGGTATCTTTTGTACGTTGTAAGATTTACTCCAAAAACAGTGAGCAAAGCTATTCCAATCAATGATATTCCTAAGATGTAGTGTGCATGAATTTCAAATCCAAAAATCATGTTTTGCGTATCTTTTAGGATTAGAGAAACGATACAGATTGCTATTAATAGTAATCCATAAAGAAGTATGTTACCAATAATTCCTTCTCTGTAGAGTACCAATATAAAACTAAGAAATACCAATACAGTTCCTAAGTCTGGTTGTTGAAGAATAAGCAGAATTGGAAGAAAAATTATTAATGACAACCAAAACTTTGACTCAATATTCTTAACAGAAAAGTTCAATGAAGCTATATATTTTGCTACCAGTAAACTCACCGAAATTTTTGCAAATTCAGCAGGTTGTATTCCAAAGCTGCCAATTCCAAACCATGCTTTTGCTCCACCTCTTTCTGTCCCAACTATAAGAACAAGTATCAATAAGGTAATTGTAATGCCATAAAAAACCTCGATATACTTTCGAATGAAATCTATCTCCAGGAGTAGAATAAAAATTCCAATTCCAACACTTATCCCAAACCACATAATTTGTTTTCCGTAGGATTTATTCAAAGAAAAAATGGAAGAATAATTTTCGTCAAAAGTGGTAGAATAGATGCTGATAATACCAAGTAGTACTAATATAATGTAAAGCCCAAAAAGCTGTAAATCAATATTTTTTAGCAATTTAATCATTGATTGGAATTAAATTTGCGTCCAAAATTCGTTTTTCTCTTCGTTCATTTGAGATTGAATCATTAAGGTGTTTCTCAATCATTAAACTGGCAATAGGTGCCGCCCAAGTCCCTCCGTATCCACCATTTTCGATGTATACAACCAATGCAATTTTTGGATTGTGTTTTGGAGCAAAGGCTATAAAAACGGAATGATCTTTCCCCCTTGAATTTTCAACTGTTCCTGTTTTACCGCATACTTCAATTCCTTCGATTTTAGCTCTTCGAGCTGTTCCTCCCGAGCCTTCTATTACCTGTTGCATGGCTTCCACAATATATTCGAATTTATTTTTCTCAATTTTTGTGTTATTCTTAATCGAATAAATTGGTTTGATTGTATCATTCTCAATTTCTTTGATAAAATGAGGATAATAATAGTGCCCTCTATTTGCCATAACACAGGCTAAATTAGCCATTTGAAAAGTTGTAATTAGCATTTCTCCTTGACCAATAGCCAAAGAGTTACAAGTTCTGTAACTCCATCTTTTATTATATATTTTATCATAAACTTTAGGCAAAGGAATATTTCCTATTGAGTAACCTGGATAATCCAATTGTAAATCTTGACCTAATCCAAATGAAGAAACGTATTCGTTCCATAATTCAAGACCAGCTCGAGATTTTTCAAACACATCTTCTCCTTCCCTTGAGGTGCTTATTCTTTTAAAAGTTTCATAAAAATAGGGATTGCAAGACACCATAATTGCATCAGCCAATCCTCTTACTTTACTGTGTCCATGACATCCAACTATACTTTTGTCACAGTATATTTTGGTGTTATAATCTATTACTTCAAGCTGCCATGCAGATAATCCTTGCACCATTTTAAATATCGAACCGGGAGAGTTTTTTGATTTAAGTGCTCTATTGTAAAGAGGTTTTAAGGAATCATTATTTCTCAATTTTCTCCAATTATTACTCAATGAATCACCTACAAGAAGATTGGGATTAAAGGTTGGTGAGGAAATAGAAGCCAATATTTCTCCAGTGGAAGGTTCAATAGCAATGACACTTCCAATCTTGTTTTGCATTAATATTTCTCCATATTTTTGAAGTTCAACATCAATAGTCGAGATTAAATTTTTCCCTGAATTAGCTATTTCATAATCAGTTAATTGCTTCAAATTTCCATAAGCATCTCGTAAAAATTGATTTTCACCTCTTCGTCCTCTTAATTTATCCTCATAGTATTTCTCGAGTCCAGTTATTCCAATTCTATCGCCACCATGATAATAGGGTTTGTTTTTGATTATTTCGCCATCTACTTCTCTCACATATCCCAGAACGTGTGCAGCACAATTGGAAGGATAAGTTCTAATGGATTTTTCAGCCAATTCAAACCCTTTGAATTTGTAGATAACTGATATTAATTTCGAAACTTTGTTTTGTGGTACTCTTTTTACAAAAACTTGTTTAAGTCTCCAGTATCTTTTTAGTTTATTGATTCTCGGTTTAATAGAATCGTATGGGACGCCTGTTAACTCACTTAATTGAGCAGTATCAAAATCTTTAACTCTATTAGGTGTTAATCTCAGCTCAAAGATTGTTTCATTAGCTGCCAATAGCTTGCCATTCCTGTCAAATATGATACCTCTTTCTGGCTCAACAATACGTTTTGTTTCAGAAATTTTGAGTGATTCGTTTTTCCATTTTGGATTAAAAACTTGAACAAATAATAATCTCATTGTAAAAATAAAACCTACAGAAAGTATAATTATAAGAATCACAGTTCTTCTGCTTTCAAAGGTTTTATTGTTCATTTATTGATTACTATTGGGTTGGAAATATTGATATCAAATATACATCGAAATTTGTTCAAATTTTATTCTAAAACCTCATTATTTAATTAAAATTAAAAAAAAACTAACTTTGTTTGTTGTTTCTCGAAAATCACAAATTTAACTATGAAAATAATCATAACAGGAGCAGGAGATGTAGGCTATCATTTGGCCAAAATGCTCTCAAGTGAATTGCAGGACATTTACTTAATTGATGAAGATGAAGATCGATTGAACTATGTCCAATCTCATATTGATATTTTCCCAATTATGGGAGATGCTAAGTCAATTGATATTTTGAAGGAAGCAAATATTGAAAGCTGTGATTTATTGATAGCGGTTACTTCAAACGAGGAAACCAACTTACTTGTATCCATTATTGCTAAAAAATATGGAGCTAAAAAAACAATCGCTCGTATTAACACATTGGAATATTTAGAAGAAACTAAACAGGAGATTTTTAAAAATTTGGGAGTTGATACACTTATTTCACCAGATATTTTAGCAGCCGAAGAAATTGAAAGATTAGTAAAAAAATCAGCTTTCACAGATAATATTGAGTTTGAAGGAGGAAAACTTACAGTATTTGGAATTGCAATTGGCGATAAATCAAAACTGAGAGATCAAACAGTAGGCGAAAGTTCTTATTTGAATCCTAATTTATCTTTTAAACCCATTGCACTGCATAGAAATGAAAGTACCATAATTGTAAATCGAGATACTGAAATTTTAGAGAATGATATTGTATATTTTATTTCAACTCCGGAATCAATAGATTTAATAACAGAGTTTTGCGACCAACAATGTTTTGAAATTAAAAACATTATGATTCTTGGAGGTAATAGAGTGGGAGAAATTGCTGCACGATTATTTCAAGATAATTATAAAGTAATTGTTGTGGACGGTGATGTTAAGAAAACCGAAAAATTAGCAAGTGTATTAAGTAATTCGTTAATTCTAAATATTGATGGACGCGATGTTGAATTAATGAAAGAAGAAGGATTAATGGATATGGATGCACTTATTTCTGTAACCAGTAATTCAGAAACTAATATTATATCCTCATTAGTTGCTAAAAACCATGGGGTTAGAAAAACCATTGCCAGAGTTGAAAATATTGATTACATCCATCTATCTCAAAATATAGGAGTTGATACGTTGATTAATAAGAAAATAATTGCTGCAAGTAATATTTTTAAGCACATCAGAAAAGGAAATGTAGATGCTATTGCAAACTTGCATGGTGTTGATGCCGAGATTATTGAATTTACAGTAAAACCAAATTCGAAAGTAACTCGAAGAAAAATCAAGGAATTAAAATTTCCAAAAACAGCAAACATTTCAGGGGTAATTCGTGGAAATGAAAGTTTTATTCCTTTTGGAGATTTCCAACTTCAAGAAGAAGATAAAGCTGTTGTATTTTGTTTAACAGAGTCCATTCATTTAATTGAACGCTACTTTCAATAAGATTAAATGGGAAACAGAAGATTAATAAATTTTAATGTAATAGGCTATGTAATAGGCTCTTTATTAATGATTAATGGGTTTTTGATGGCATTGCCTTTAGGTTTCTCATTTTATCATCAAGATGGAATGCAAACTTCTTTTATTCTTTCGAGTTTAATCACTTTTATCATAGGGTTTGGCCTGAGATATTTTCTAAAACAATCCAAAGAGGCTGAAATAAAAAGACGGGAAGGGTTTTTGATAGTTTCCATCAGTTGGTTGGCCATGGCTTTGTTTGGGTCATTGCCTTATGTGATTTCTGAATCTATTCCTAATTTTTCGAATGCATTTTTTGAGACCATGTCTGGATTCTCAACCACAGGGGCTTCTATTTTAAACAATATTGAGGAAATGCCAGAAAGTATTTTGTTTTGGCGAAGTATGACTCAATGGATTGGAGGAATGGGAATTATAGTGCTTACAATTGCTATTTTACCTTTGCTGGGAATTGGAGGAATGGAGCTTTTTGTGAATGAAGCTCCTGGTCCAACAAAAGATAAAATTCATCCCAGAATAAAAGAAACTGCCAAACGACTTTGGATTATTTATTTGTTTTTGACATTGTCAGAAACTGTAGTATTAATGTTTTGTGGAATGAATTTTTTTGA
>JBMYYT010000036.1:0-14021 GCA_049609665.1 Flavobacteriales bacterium
AGGAAAAAAAATAAATCTCTTGAATTCAAATAATCAACCGTTTGGAGCTTTATTTTTTCAAAAAAAAGATGGATTCTACAACCTGTTTACGCATTCAAAATTTGACGTTTCCTATCCTGTAGTTTCTCAATACACGCATAGGGTTTATGGGAGAGTAATATTAAAATACGACAGTGCAATCATAAAATATCAAAATCCTAATCGTAAAATTCAAGATGGCTTAATACATGATTATGCTATTTCAAAGGATACTTTTTTGGTCAATCAACCTCTTGCCTCCAATTTATATTTTTATAAAGAGTTGGATACTTTGTATCTAAAACACAGCGTAATGTCGGAAACTGTTAAGTTTAAAGACATTATTGGGGGATATTACCCTGCCTATTTACAATCCTTGAATGGCAATAAATTGGTCCAGCATTCTCTGTTTTTTACAGGAAAAAAAGCAGTCAGCACCAGTTCTCCTGCTGTTAAAGATACTTTTGCAACTTGGAAATATTCAATCCAAGACGGAGTTTTTTTTCTTTATAACGAAAAAGACACTTTGATAGATGAAATGAAGAATGGATTTGAAAGTTTTCGATTTACCTATCGGAACAATCAACCCTATGTATTTGGTGCTTATCAAAGAAGAATAAAAAGAACAAAGGAAAACGAATTCATTCTTCTATTTGCAAATAATAAAGGAGTGAAACTAACTTGTTCAAAAAACGAATACAAATACGCACGAGAAAGTATCAAAACATCGGGGTTAATTGAAAAAGAAGGAATTAATTATGAATATTTCAAATACTCAGCCACAGACGAATTTATTTGGTTGGAATATCAAAATGGAACTTTAGAAGAAATGAAATTTTTCAATTACAACAAAGCTCTCCGAATTGGAAAAGGGAAGAATTTGAAGAATTATTATTTGGTTAATTAATTCACTATTTTCCTAATCTTAATCATGAAATATGCAAATACAAGAGTTACTATTGGGCTTATCCAGTTAAATATTGCATAAAAGAAATATTGCTCAACCGAAACTCCAAGCACTCCAGATTGGTATGCCCCACAAGTGTTCCAAGGAATCAGCACCGAAGTTACAGTTCCAGAATCCTCCAAAGTACGGCTTAAATTCTCTGGAGCTAACCCCCTATCTTCAAACGCTTTGCGATACATTCTTCCTGGCACTACAATCGCCAAATATTGATCAGATGCAATCGCATTCAAACCTAAACAGCTTAAAACTGTACTGGTAAAAAGTCCAAAAATCGATTTTGCACCTTTCAATAAAACCTCTGTGATTTTTGATAATGCTCCTACTCCATCCATTATTCCTCCAAATATCATCGCTGAAATAATTAAGAATATTGTCCAAAGCATTCCCGTGATTCCATCAGATTTCATTAATTTCTCTAACCTTTTGAGAGTTATAACATCATTCAAATCGTTTATTTTTTCAACTGGAATATTTAGAGCCATAAATTTCTCTTTTAAACTATCCGCATTGAAAGCAACTTTTAAATCATCTTCGGCAAATATTGGCTGCGTATATTTAAGTTCCTTAAGATTTTTTAATTCTGAATCCGTAAACTTATCTAAATACTCTTGGTTGGAAAATTCTACTTTAGTATCCGTATAAACTGCTTGCGAAAGAGATTTGAAATTATTATTCGAAATATTTGACAATACTTGTGGCTGAAAATATATGGCGAAAACACAAGACAAAACAACCCCAGAAAGTAGAGAATAAATAGGCTTAATTTTCAAAAGAATTAATAAAATAACAACACCTGGCACGACAAACAGCCAAGGAGTGATATTAAAAACATTCTCGATAGTTTCTGTTATTAGATCTGAATCAGAATTAACTTTTGAATCTATAGAAAAACTCAAAATAGCAAAAACAATTAACGTAATCACAATACTGGGCACTGTGGTATAAGTCATGTATTTAATGTGAGTATATAAATCCGTTCCAGCCATTGCTGGTGCAAGATTTGTAGTATCACTTAATGGAGATAATTTATCTCCAAAATATGCTCCTGAAATAACAGCTCCCGCAATCATACCTGTGGAAATACCCATTGTTGAACCAATGCCAATTAATGCGATTCCCACAGTTGCGGTGGTTGTCCATGAGCTTCCAGTAGCTAATGAGAGAACCGCTGAAATTACTACAGACGCAGGAAGAAATATTTCTGGACTCAAAATACTAAGTCCGTAATAAACCATCGCAGGAATAATTCCACTAATAAGCCAAGCTCCTGTTAATGCTCCTACCATTAATAATATTCCAACTGGAACAATTATACTTTTAAGATTCTCCTTAACTTCTGCCCATATTTTTCTGATTCTTACTTTGTTCACCATTCCCAAAACAAAAGCAATAAAACCAGCTAATAACAAAATATAATGATTGGAATAGTCTCCCCACATTTCTCCATCATATTTAAAAATATTAAACGCTAAAAGAAGCATTAATACCACTACTGGAATCAACGAAACTAACAAAGAAGGTTCTTTACTTTTTACCATAATTATTTTTTATTAATACTTCCTGAGCCTTTGTCAGAAATCACTGTAACAGATGGATTACCATAAAAATCAATGTTTCCAAAAGAGTTTTTATCGATTGTTAAGTTCTGGGATGCATGCAAAGAAATATCTCCATAACCTCCCTGAAAAACAAACACATCTTTGGATATAAATGTATCAAAATAAAACCAACCTTCCGAAATCAAATAGTAATAGCTATCATTTGCCTGTCCATTTAAAGTAATATCAGCAGCTCCCAGATGTTCTTTTACACTCACCTTATCAGATTTTAAAATCAAATTAATTGACCCCATCCCATCCCATACTTCCAACAAAAAATCACTATATCTCAATGTATCCATTGAGGTAATATCACCAGTGCCATAGTAATCAATTTTTTCTATATTATGTGTTGAAATACAGATAGTTATTGAATGTTTAAATCCTCTCAAAAAATCGCATTTATTATTATTTCTTAGTTCCAAGCTTCCATTTACGACTTTAGCTTCAACAAAAGGAATTAAATTTTCGCCCGCTTTAACTTCGATTTTATTACTCGGAGAGTCTATCAAAACTAAATTTATATCATCAGTAAACTGATGGAGCTAAACACATCATCAACGTCAATGAAGTCAGAAGTAAAATCTCCTGCACCTTTAAAACAGGGACTCTTCTTTCCGCAGGCGGATAAAAAAAGAATTGTTATCAATATTATGTAATTTCTAAAATTCATTTAAAATTTATATCCTATTCCTGCCTCAAAATAATCCGCAACAGCAAAATGCGATTTTAATGAAAAACTTGCAAATAGCTTATCTGTAAGAGCAAACCTACTCACCAACCTTTGATACACCGAACCTAAGGCATTATTTTTATTCCTAACATAAACCCCTGTTTGAAACAAAAAATAATTTCTTCCTATTTTCAATCCGAATGAACCATGAACACCCATTCTTAAGTTATCCGATTTATTTTCAATGTAATTATTATCAACATCTGCAAGAGCTGGAACCAAACTACTGTTGTAAGAAATATCCAATCCTCCTCCTAATACAAGTTTGTCCGAGATTCTTTTTAATCCATCACTACTCAAATTGTAAATACCGTACTTTTTTCCGCTTTTTAATTTTATTTCTTTCACAGCAAAACTTGAAAATAAAAAGTGTTCCCAGCTTCCTTTATCTGACTTAAAATCTGGTGATTTAGAAATTATTTCTTCTCCAATTTTAAAAGCAAACCCTAATTTTGCCGTTAAATTATTAATCCCTAAGTTAGGTAGTTTAAAAGCACCATTGGAAAAATGTATTAAATCTAACCCACAATTAAACTTTATTTTTTCGGTAATATTCCAATTGTAATTTACCCCAGTGTTAAATAGCACATTGATTTTAGTTCCAATTACGAGGTTTTTAAAATTCTGTTTAACATCGTAAGGTTTTTGAACGTATCCCAAGCCATACCCAACTTTAATCCCAAACCTTCTTTTACTGCCAATAGGAAAATTTATATGCGGCAAAAGCCCAAGACCATAACCAAAATGTTTTTTGGATGACAGATTAAAGTAATAAAAACTAATTCCTTTTTGGGGATAATTAAAAAGTCCGTGCCAAGGTTTATTTCCCTTAACTTGATGAATCCAAGTTAATTCAACACCACTTACATTTTGTTGATTTAAATATCCTATTCGTTGCCGATGAGGCATCATAAATCCATAATGAACATCTGCTTTAAGGGATTGATTTGCAAACTGAGCCTGCGAAAACGAAGCAAAATCAGTACATACTATTAGAAAAAAAAGTAATAGAAAGGTTTTCATTGTCAATCAATATCAGAACTAATTTAATATTATTATGCATCTTAATACACAATTAACGTAACTTATTTGGTTAACAGACGTATTTATTGGACTGTAAAGAATTTTGAGATAATATTGATAAATTTATTTTCGTAAAAAACTAAAGTAATGAGTAAAAAAGGGATCGCTATTCTATTGCTCTTCATTCTTCTGGGATGGATAGCATCTGTTAGCTACTGGTATGTATGTAAAATTAGAGGTCACTGCATATACGAAGTAGAGGTGATTGAAAATAATGGAAAAAAAATTCCATCCAATACATTTACTGATGATACGTTGATTCCTATTGAACAACCAAAATTCTTTATTGAAGACGGTGATTTATTCTCTTTATCAAATAACGAAAATATAAGTTTTGCGAATGGAACAACCGAAGTTACTATTCCTGCTTTACTTTCAAATGACCTAAAAAAATTAGGTACCTTTTTAAAAGAAAATGAAAACAAAAACTTGCAACTCACAGGCCTATACACTGACGAAGGGCAAAACAATATCGAATTGGGAAGTGCAAGGGCAGATAAAATAAAAGACTATTTCGCAACTAATTTTGAAATTGATAAGAACAGAATAATTACGGAAACCAAACTTGTTTCAGAGTTAATAGAAGACGAAAACCATACTTATGGGGCTATTGAATTCGATATACTAAACAAGCCTTTAGTTGCTGAGGAAGTTGAAAATGAAAAAATTGAGCCTACATTAGAAGAGACAAAAGAGGTTCCAAAAGAGTTGGCAGTTGAGAAAAAAGAAACTCAACCAAAGACAGCAACCCCAATTGAATCTTTTTCATCTGCTTCTGGAGTTGATGCAAATATTATTAAAGCGGTTAAAAAGAAATTTACCATGTATTATCCTCCTAATACTTTTTATATGAATACCACAAGCAGCATGGATTCATATTTCAAAAAATTAGCGAAATATTTCAAACAAAACCCAAATGGGTTAATTGAATTAAAAGGATATACTGATTACGAAAACTCAGATATTTCATTGAAATCAATAGGAAAAGAAAAGGCTACACGAGTTAAAAATTACTTAGTTAAAAATTATGGAATAAATCCTGTAAATCTGAAAACCAAAGGATCTTCTCGGCAGGAACCTCAATTTTCTGAGATTGAAAAAGCTAAAAACAGGAAAGTGACCTTTACATTTATCAAATAACATAACAAATGGCTGATACTTTTTTTACTGATCTTTTCTTTATACTAATTACCCTATTAGTTACTGCAATATTAGGCTTTTTCATAGGTTGGCTTCTTCATGGATATCGTGTAAAAGTATTACAGAAATCTTTGGATACTTGCTACAATTTGAATCGAGAATTGAAAAAGAAATTGATTGAAAATAGCATGAAAGGGACATCAAGAACAAAAGTAGCTTCGACTTATATCCCTCCAAAAACCAATTCAAGTAAATCAACGGAAGTTTCCTTTGATAGCTCATTAGCCAAAAAAATCATGGGGAAACCCATAAATAAAAATGACATAAAAATTGTGGAAGGAATAGGCCCTAAAATTGAACAATTACTAAGTTTGAAAGGCATAAGAAATTGGGAAGAATTAAGTAATTCATCTACAACAGAGCTAAAATCGATTCTGAAAAATGGGGGCGATAGTTTTTCATTTCACAAACCTGACACATGGTCAAACCAAGCAAAATTGGCTCATGAAGGAAAATGGGACGAATTAAAAAAGCTTCAAGATTATTTGAAAGGAGGAGTTGATCCAAATAAAAAATAATTTCTACCAATCTTTTTAGAACTTAGCTAGAAAGGTCCTCAAAATAATATTTGAATTTTAGGTTGTGTTTGGTATATTTATAGTCTGTAAATCAAACTAAATTACTTTGGCTGTTAAAGGAAATATTTTACAAAGTGTTCTAAAGCAAACAACTAAAATTGGAGGCAGGAACGAAAGTAAAACTCCAATTCAAAAGCAACAAAGGACTCTGAAGAGACTTTTAAGAAGAGCTAAAGACACAAAATTCGGAACTAATTATCGATTCAAAAAAATCCTTAGTTCTGACAATCCAACAATCACTTTTCAACGATTTGTTCCCATCCATGAATACGATTCAATGTATGACAAATGGTGGCACAAAACAATTGAAGGAGAAGAAGATGTAGCCTGGCCAGGTAAAATCAATAAATTTGCATTGAGTTCAGGAACTTCGGGTAGTCCAAGTAAACAAATTCCCGTTTCTCGTTCTTTACTAAGAAAAATCAGACGAGCCAGTCTTAAGCAAATTCAATACTTAGCTAACTACGATTTTCCAAAAGAATTTTTCGACACATTTATTTTAGGAGTTGGTGGATCGACAAGTCTTACTAAAATTGACAAAAGAAAAGAAGGAGATTTAAGTGGTATCATTAATGCCAATCTCCCTTCTTTTATGAATGTTATTTACAAGCCAGAAAAGGAAATAACTGACATTACAGATTGGGATATAAAAATAGAGAAAATGGTTCAAAGTGCTCCAGATTGGAACATAGGAATCATTACTGGAATTCCTTCTTGGATTCAAATTTTATTAGAAAAAATCATTGAACGATACAATTTAGAGACCATTCATGACCTTTGGCCAAATTTTAGAGTCATAGTGCATGGAGGAGTGGCGTTTGGTCCCTATAAGGATAATTTTGAAAAACTACTTTCTCACCCGATAGAGTATATGGAAACCTATTTGGCTTCAGAAGGTTTCATGGCTTTGAGTTCGGGAAAAGGAACTCCACTTAAACTGTTATTAAACAATGGGATTTTTTTCGAATTCATCCCATTTAATGACGAAAATTTTAATCAAGACGGAGAATTGGTGAGCTATCCTGAGGTATTGACAATTGAAAAAGTAAAAGAAAACACGAACTATGCAATAGTAATTTCTACTTGTGCTGGATCTTGGAGATATTTAATTGGTGATACAATTCAATTTGTAAATAAAGAGAACTGTGAAATCATTATTACAGGAAGAACCAAACATTATTTAACGATATGCGGGGAGCATTTATCAGTGGATAATATGAATAATGCGCTGGAACAAACTTGCAAAGAAATGGGAATTAAAGTCCCTGAGTTTTGCGTTACTGCTTTTGCTTACGAAAATTTATTTGCACACAAATGGTATGTAGGTTCAAACGATGATTTTGACACAAACGTTTTTAAATCTAAAATTGACCAACACCTAAAAGTCCTAAATGATGATTACGCAACTGAAAGAACCTCAGCACTTAAAGAAATATTTATAGAAAAAGTACCTGTAAATCAATTTTATGATTTTTTAAGTCATATTGGAAAAAAAGGAGCTCAAATAAAATTTCCACGAGTAATAAAAGGAGACTTACTCAGCAAATGGGAAAAATTTCTAAATTTAGAAGATGCTTAACATTATAACTACAGCTATTATTTTGGGTTTTGTCTTAAGTTTTTCTTTAGGCCCAGTGTTCTTTGAGCTTATTAACACCAGTTTACGAAAAGGTTTTAAGTCTGCTTTTCTTATGGAGCTTGGTGTGTTATTAAGTGATATTATCTATCTGTTTTTAGCATTATTTAGTGCTTCCAAAGCCCTTGAATACTTAAATAAATACACTTGGATTAATTATATTTTTGGCGGAATCTTTATCATTTTTGGGATATTCTCCATTATCAAAAATTTGAAACCACCAAAGGTTGATATTGAAGAGTGTGATGAGGAATGCGAAGATGAGAAAGAAGATGAAATTTTAGAAAATCTTGAATCCTTAAATATCCCAGATGAAATAAAAGTAAATTACATAGGAAATTTAATGAAGGGCATGGCTCTTAACTCATTAAACCCTTCTGTATTAGTATTCTGGATTGTTGTCTGTACGTCCAGTATAAAAAAACTAAACCTTGATAATCAAGGTATTATTATATTTTTCAGTGCTACGCTTGGAATGATGTTCGCTGTGGATATTCTTAAAATATATTTTGCCAGTAAACTTCAGAAATACATCAAGCCAAAAGTGCTACAACTTATTGGATTGAGTATTGGATTGATTATGATGGGAGTTGGATTGTATATTCTTTTTGTCGGGTTTGAAATTCCTCAAGAAGAATTTTTAGATAATTCTATAGAAATTATTGAACCAGTACCTCAACAGATTATTTCACCGGGGTAGTTAATTCATCGGCTTTGCACTTTTCATCCTCTGTAGCTCCGCAAAACTGGCAACTTCCGTCACCTTCTTCATCAAACATTCGGCTTGCGCTTGCGCAAGATTTTTCCAAATAACCTTTATTAAAAAACATCTTGATAGCCATTCCAGCTATTCCCAATCCCAATAATACTATTGCTACTAATGCTAATTTCATTGTAAATTTTCTTTCTACAAAGGTATGAAATATTTTTACCTTCTGCCTCTTCTATAAAATTGATCCATTGGATCTTTCTTAGCCTTTTTGAATTGCCTAAATGTATATCTAAAAGTCAACAATGCATATCTTTGTAAAGAACGAGACCTCAATTGCTCAACATAAGTATTGCTTGTGGTTACAGTCAATTGATCATTTTGATTAAGCACGTCATATATACCTAAACTTAATTCCCCTTTTTTATTTTTAAATATCTTTTTTGCAATGGAAGCATTCCACATTAAAAAATTCACTCCAAGCTCATCGCTAAATCCAGAGTTCACTTGATAATTGGCAGAAGTCCTAAAAACAAATGTATTAGGTAGAGTAATCACCGCTTTGGCTTTATACTCCTGAGTTAAAAACAATGAACTTCCCGCCTCTTGATTTGAAATTTCATTCAAGTTTAATCTGCCCGATAAAGTAAAATCAATATTCTCACTGATATTACTACTCACCGTAACTCCTGCCTCATACTGCATAGAATTTGCTACTATTTTTTCATTGTTAACCAACGATGGAGTCCTGCTGTAAGTAAGACTTCCATCAAGGTTCAAATTACTTTTCAAAAATTTAATTGGCATACCATAAGAAGAAAACAGCCTTAAACTTCTGTAGCCTGATAAATTGGTATAGCTATTTAATATTTTACCTTTTTCAAGAAAAACTCCTTTCAGGGTCTTATCATTACGATAAAAATCGGCTGTAGAACTAATGTAATTATTAGAAAAACTAAAACTACCCATTGCAAAGAAAGTAGTCGCTTTATCGACATTCGTAGAAATATACCTTGACATAATTCTGTGTGTATATTCTTGTTTTAGTCTGTTATTCCCAGTTTGTAGTTGAAGAGGATTAGAGTTATCCAAAAAATTCTGCAATTGCACTACACTTGGATCGTCTGTGGAAGTTCTATACATCAAAAACACATGTTTGCCCTTAGCAAGAGTATACTTCATCATAGCAAACGGCAAAATCGCTTGAAATGTGTTTTGAGTAGTTGCGGTAGCTGGAAAAACACTATTTGTTTTCAAATTAGTTAATTGATATTTAGCTCTAATAAAAGAGAAAACCTTTTTACTAAAAAAACGATAGCCCAAGCCATAGCTTTGCGTAAAATTATCTGAAGTAAATTGAGAAGAAAACTCTGGACTCAAAATTGAATAGTCCTCATCAATTTCAGAAAAACTATTTGCCAAATTGTTTGTTTTACCATCAGTTTGGGTCATATTAACATCCAAAGATACACCTCCTTTTTTTCCTAAAGGCTCAGTATATCTTATCCTACCGCCATATGAATTAGTTTTTGAAATAAGAGTTGACTGTTGATTTAATGTATCAATTGGATTAGTAAAATTATCTTCAGTAGAAAATAAGTTACTTACTCCATCGCTTCCATTTATTCGGCTCGTTCCCGTCAACATAAAAGACCTTCCTCTTTTTTTAAAACGGTAATTGTAATATAATCGGGCATTGCTGTTGTATCCCAATAAATTGGAATTAAAGTCACTTTTCAATTGATTGATTGGATTTGAACCAAAAGAAGTGAGCCCATCTGTAAATGATTCTCCAAAATTATCTTGCAAACTCCCATTCGCTCTCAAAGTAAGTGTGCTCCTTTTATTGAAAGAATGTTTTAATTGAATGGATAGTTTTCGATTTGCATCCTCAGTATAGCTTGAATCAGTTTCATCATAAACTTGCGAACTCTCATTATCAGAAAAATAAGTCAACACACTGTTTTCCAATGCATCGGTTCGGGCGTTATTATAAAAATAACTTCCTATAAATTCTGTTTTCCCCCAAGTGTCTTGAAAATTAACACCACCTGCCGCAGTTTTAGCAATCCCATTTTGTTGAGGAACTACAAAATTATTCGAACTGGATCTTATTCCTCCCCTTCTTCCACCGCCTCTTCTTCCACCTCCCGAGCCTGCACTAATTCCAACTAAATCCTCGCTTGAAAAATTTTGTTGATTCACATTATTGAATAAACCAACAAAGGAAATTCGCTGATCTCCATTAAATAGGTTGTAATTACCTCCTGCATTGTATCTATTATTCAATCCATAACCTGCATATACATTTCCAAACTTACTGTTTCTATATTCTGGTTTTGTTATGATGTTTATCGTTTTTACTGTATTTCCATCAGGTAATCCAGTGGCTTTACTATCCTCACTTTGATCATCAAAAACTTGAATTTTCTGAACTACTTCTGCAGGGATATTACTCATCGCAGACTTAGGATCTTGTCCAAAAAAAGGTTTACCATCAACCAATACTTGCTTTACCTGCTCACCTTGAGCATTAACTTGTCCATTCTTATTCGTAATTCCAGGCATTTTTTCCACTAAATCTCCAGTGGTTGCATCTTTGTTGGTTTTAAATGCATCGGCATTAAACTCTGTCGTATCTCCTTTTTGAACCGCAATAGGTATTTTATCTTCCGTTTTAAATGTTTTAAGACTCGTTGTAGATTCTTCCATGGCAATTCTTCCAAGAAAATTACGAGGTTTATTAACCGTAATTGTTTTGGTAACATTCGAATATCCAACAAAAGAAATTTCCACCCTATTCGCACCGTAAGGTATGGAATCAAAGAAAAATCTTCCCTTGGAATTTGAAAAGCGTCCTGTAACCATGTTTGAATCTTTTTTCAATATCACAGAAGCCCCTTCAATAGGTTCATTTGTTTTTTTATCTAATAACACTCCTCCTATTCTTCCAAATTGCGAGAATGAAAATGAAGTAATTACAATGAGTATAGCGCTTAGTATTAGGTTTTTCATTTTTTTTAAATATGACTTAATTGTTGTTTAACAATATAAAATCAAAAAGGTTTAATCTTCTTAAGATTAGTATTCCACTTGTTTATTGATAGACGATTAAACTGGATATTTCCTTTCCTTCGAAAGTTAAAAACAACGATAAGATTAGTCACAAAAAAACCTCATTTGTCGGTATACAAATGAGGCCTTTTTTGATTGAAATTAAAATATATGAAATACTAAAATCTCTTTCTTTCTTTTATTCTTGCTGATTTACCAGTTCTTTCTCTTTGGTAGAAAATTCTTGCTCTTCTTACCTTACCTTTCTTCATCACTTTTACTTCTTCAATAAAAGGTGAAGCCATTGGAAATATTCTTTCTACTCCAACAGTTCCAGACATTTTTCTAACCGTAAAGGTTTCAGTCGCGGTATTGTTTCCTCCTCTTTTTTGAATTACAATTCCTTGAAAAACCTGAAGTCTTTCTTTATCTCCTTCTTTAATCTTGTAAGTTACAGCAATTGTATCACCTGCACCAAAATCTGGCAAGTTGTGAGCTGTTTCTAAATCGTTGTGTAATTCTTGTATTAAATTCATTCCTTTTAGTTTTAATCTCCTCAATTTTCGGACTGCAATATTACAAATATTATTTTGTAAATAACCTAACAAAGGTACGTTTTTTTGTTCTTTTTAAAAAGTTTTTTGTTTCCGATACAGATTATCCAATACTATTAATCGTCCAAAATGTCAGGTCTCCTGTTTTTGGTACGTTCCAGAGCCTTCGCATTTCTCCATTTCTCAATCTCTTTGAAATTGCCAGAAAGCAATACTGGAGGAACCTCCATTCCCTCGTAATTAGCTGGTCTTGTGTAAACTGGCGGAGCCAGTAAATTATCCTGAAAAGAATCAGTTAATGCTGAAGTTTCATCGTTGAGCACACCAGGAATTAATCGAATCAAGGAATCTGAAACTACCGCAGCTGCCAATTCTCCTCCAGAAAGGACATAATCCCCTATTGAAACTTCTTTGGTAATGTATTTTTCTCTTATTCTTTCGTCTATCCCTTTGTAATGCCCACAAAGAATCATCACATTCTTGTACATTGACATAGTATTGGCGGTCTGTTGATTCCATACTTCACCATCAGGTGTCATGTACATAATTTCATCATACTCTCTCTCAGATTTCAACTTCTCAATACAATCCGCTATGGGTTGAATAGTCATTACCATTCCAGCTCCACCGCCAAAAGCATAATCATCTACTTTTTTGTGCTTGTTAGTCGAATAACTTCTCAAATCATGCAGATGCACCTCAACAAGCCCTTTATTTTGAGCACGTTTCAAGATAGAATCCGAAAATGGACTTTCTAATAATTGAGGCAATATGGTGAGAATATCTATGCGCATGGGGCAAAAATAAAAAGAATATTACAAAAACCATTTGAAGAATAAATATAACAGGTAAATTTATCGTTAAATAGAACACGAATTTTGCACAACAACCAATGAAATTAATTGTACTCATACCTATCTTTCTGTTTTTTAGTTCTGTTTACTCGCAAGAACTTGAAATCAATTTTCTAAGAAGAGCACCAATGGTTAAAGTTCTTAAAACTGGACCCTATATTGGTTTGCAACGTGGCAAGTTCACAAACTTGGAGTTGGGCTACGAACTGCAAAGAAAAGCAGTAAAATTGGTTAAACCCACAACACACGCTTTTAATACTGGATTTGATTATAACTTGACAGAAAACATCCTTGGGTTTAGTGCTGGATATTGGCAAAAAAAAGGAAGAATGGATCTTACTTTTGGGGGAAACTTGGTGTATAAAACTAATTTTGAACAATCCCGATTTGGAATAGCACCCATGGTTGGGTTTAAGCTCTCCTGGGCTCACTTGCAGGTTGGGTATAACCTATTGACAAAAGCCAATGATTTTGACAATTACAATACTTTCTTTATTTCTATAAGAGCCGTAATGATTAATAATCGGGATTATAAATGGCGAAAAAGAAAGAAGAAAAAAGACTGATATAATTCTACCACTTAAATACAACTTGTCGTTTACCTCCAATTTGATGCCCTAATCAGCAACTCCTTTTAACACCATATTTGTTTTTTAAATGAAAATTACCTTCTGACAACCATCGAGTTACATTTATTTTTTTGTAACTTGCGTATATACACAAGTTGTACACAAGCTCTGAAAAAGCCAACCCACGTTCAAGCACATTTGGTTTTTGCCAACGCTTAAAGCCAAAACTGAAAAACCAAAAGAAAATACAACTAACAACCAATCTAAAACAAATGATTGACACATTATTAGAGGCAAAAACAGAAAGTTACTTTGGAAAAAGTGTAAATGAACATTACGAACCCAATAATGAAACATTTTTTACATATTTGTTAGAAAAAAACAATGTAGATTATAGAATTGCGACAAAGAAAAGAGAATCTGATTTTTATAAGAAAGTGAGTACCGATAACGTTTCGGACATCATTA
>JBMYYT010000037.1:0-13992 GCA_049609665.1 Flavobacteriales bacterium
TCATTTCGGCTTTTATTTTTTCACGTTGTTCGTCCAAAACATCAATATCAAACACATTTCCAGGTTTCAAATCGAGTAATGTTTTTCTCAATATTAAAAAAGATTTGGTTTTCACTTGCGGGTCGTCAAACACATAGTTAACACTTTTGATAAGATAGGGTTTACCTGCTTTAATGTGATATTTCACTTTAATCTTATTGTTTTTTTCTTTTCTATCTATTAAATTTAAATATGACATTCAGTATTATTAAATTTTTATTCTGATTATGAACAAAATTAACCAATTAGTTGATAAAAAGAAATACTGGGATTAGTTAATTATTCTTAAATCTTGAAATCAGCAATTTCTTATATAATTGTCACTGTTAGCAATTATAGCTTGAGTTTTCAAACACAATAATAAACTAATTTTTCCCATATTAATATAATTACAGCTGTCAATTGACACTGTTGAAAGTATAGTTTCCAATCAAATATTGTATCATTGTAGAGTAAAATAATTTTTTATGGGAGTTATCCAAAGACAAGGAATCAAAAACAGTATAGTAAACTATATTGGAGTAGGATTTGGATTCATAGCTACTTTATATATTTATCCCTTTGATCTTGAAGCAAAAGGTCTGATTGAATACCTAATGGGATTAGTTGCTCTATTTATTCCCTATTCACAAATAGGCTATTTTGCAGTTTATCAAAAATACTTTCCAAATTTCGAAAATCAAAAAAGTGAATTCCAAGGTTGGATTTTAAAGAAATTACTAATTCATTTCCTGATATTTTTGGCAGTATTCTTCGCGTTAAGGGGTCCATTGTCAGAATTTCTTTTCAGTATTAAAATGGATCCTCATGGGAATTTCTTAAAATACTCCCTGTATATACCACCCCTAATTTTTCTGATATTATGCCAAGGTTATTTCACCGTAATTTGCAACATAAACAAAAGAATTGTAATTCCCGACTTGATTCGAAACGTTATTCAAAAAATATATTTCCCGACAATTGTTGTTCTAAAATTTTCATACAACATAAGTAATGAGAATTTCTTACTTATGGTTTTGGGATACTATCTTTTCACTATCCCTTTGTTATTTTGGTATGTCAAAAAAAACAATTTTCTATTAGTAAAATGGAAGAGTAAACTCACAATGAATAAAGAGCTGAAAAAAGAAATTACATCATTTAATTCTTACTCTTTACTCAATGATTTATCCACACAATTAACATTTAAACTTGACGCAGTAATGCTTGGTTCAATTGTTAGCATAACCACAACTGGAATTTATTCCATTATGATATTTGTTACCAATGCGCTAAGTATCCCTTCTATTTCTATTCTAAGAATATCTGCTCCTATTATTGCAGAATACATGGCTAAAAACGAAATTAAAGAGGTAGAATCATTATATAAAAAGGTGTCGCTAACCCAAGTTATTTCTGGAATAATTTTGTTTTTAGTCATCTGGTTTTTACTGAGTGATTTACTTTCATTAACGAAATACAGTGAACAATTAAAAGTGGGAATTATCGTATTCTTTATCCTCGCATTAGGTAGAATATTTGACATGATCACAAGCATCAATACTCATATTCTTATCTATTCAAAATATTTTAGATACAATCTTCTCTTTGTGATTTTCTTGGGTTGTTTGAACATCTTTTTAAATGTTTGGCTGATTCCGATTTACGGAATGAAAGGAGCTGCCATTGCCACATTAACCTCTTCAGTTATCTACAATATTCTGAAATTGTTTTTTATTTATTGGAAACTAAAAATACATCCTTTCTCATCAGGAACTTTGAAAGTGGTATGTATAGGAATTATCAGTTATTTTATACTTAATCTGCTGCCAACGGAGATGTATTTGGAAAATCCTTTTTTAAATCTAATACTCAAAGGAAGTATCGTTGGGTCAATGGTCTTAATAGCATTCGTGCTTCCAGTATATTTTTTAAAAATATCACCTGACATCAATTCGTTAATTGACAAATTATTAGTCAAATTTAAAATCCTTAAAAAATAAACCATGGATTCTAAACTAACCTATTTCTTAAAAAACTTTAGCTTGGTTTATTCGAGTGAAATTGAAAAAACAAATATTGGCTATGATGAATCTTGTGCTGTTCAAATTTCAAACTCGGACTTTGAGAATCCTTTTGAGAATCTTGCAAATATAATTTGGAAAGACTGGAAAGGAAGGTCAATCCCTTTTTTGAAGAATTCTGAACGCAGAGAATCCATCATTCAAAAAAAAGAAAAAGGAGTAATAATTTATTATGATATTATTTCGGCTGGTTGGTATTTGATGAGTGGAGCACAAGAACTGGATGATTCAAAAAAAGACAATTATGGCAGATTTACTCATGAGGAAAGCATTCAAAACAAACTAAAAATCACTCAAATACCTGTTGTCAACTATTACTTTGACATTCTAAAAGAAGCTATTGAAATAGTAACCTCAACTAAAGTCGAAAAAAGGAATAAATTCTCGGCTACGGTAACTCATGACATTGATGAGGTACTGAGCGGATGGAAACATAGAATTAGAACTCAACTTGAAAAAAAACGGTATTTAAAAGCTATTTCTTTCGGTTTTTCTCATTTTATCAAACCTTTTCATCCTTGGAAAAACTTAGTTGAACTGAGTGAATTCAACACTAAGAATAGAGTGAATTCAACATTCTTTATTCTACCAAGGAACAATAAACTGGATGAAATAAAAAATGCGGATTACTCTTTATCAGATTCATATGTTCAAAATTCTCTAACTAAAATTAACGAAAGTAATCATGAATTAGGAATCCATGGAAGTTACAAAACCCATGATTCGTCAACTGAATTAAAATCTGACATTTTGAGTTTGAGTTTTCCTGTTGCTGGAAATAGATTTCATTTTTTGCAATTTGACATTAATAATACGCCAAAAGTTTTAAACCAGGTAGGAATTAAATATGACACAACTCTTGGTTTTCAAGAGTCCATTGGATTTCGTAATAGTATCTGTACACCCTTTTATTTGTATGATTTTGAAGAAAAAAAAGCTTTTGATTTTCTTGAAATCCCACTTAATGTCATGGATTGCTCCCTTGAATTTGAAAATTACATGAACCTAAATTCTGAAGAGAGTTTTGAAGAAATAAAAAAACTAATTCAAGAAGTAAAAAAGTTTAATGGAAATGTGTGTATCAATTGGCATAACACTTATTTCAGTGATTATTTAAAAAGTGATTGGAAGAAACTTTATAAAAAAGTAATTAAATATTTAGAAAGTGAAAATTGCTCTTTTTTAACTTGCAGTAAATTAACTGATTCTTATCGTTGAGTTATTTCCAGTTTTTTGAAAGCTGATACTTCTCCCATTTCAAAGCTGAAGAAACCATATCATTCAGCACATATTGCGGTTCCCAACCTAATTCTTTTTTTGCCAAAGTAGGTTCAGCCCATATCTTCTCGACATCTCCTGCCCTTCTCTTCTCAAAAATCACATCAATATTTTGTTGCGATTCTTTATTAAACTCGTTAATAATTTGCAACACTGACAATCCTTTTCCTGTACTAATATTATAGCTTTTTAATTCATTCGCATCAGTGCTCAACATTTTTTTTAACGCTGAGATATGTGCATTTGCCAAATCCACAACATGGATATAATCCCTTACGGCCGTTCCATCCTCGGTATTATAATCATTTCCAAAAACTTTAAATGATTTATTTTCTCTGAACGCTTTTCCAAGAATAGGAAACAAATGCTTAGGATTTCCAATAGTCAACTCTCCAATCAACCCAGATTCGTGAGCTCCAACCGGATTAAAATACCTCAACAAAATTCCATTCAAATTGGAAGAAGCCTTTACAGTATCTTCAATAATTTGTTCCCCCATAATTTTGGTTGAACCATAAGGAGAACTTGCTTTTCCAATAGGTGTATTTTCATCTACTGGAAATTTTTCTGGATTACCATAAACTGTACAAGAAGATGAAAAAATAATATTTTTAATTCTACGTAACTCCATTATTTCAAGCAGATTAATAAGCGAAAGTAAATTATTACGATAGTATTTTAATGGATTAGATACGGATTCATCAACCAAAAGATGGGCTGCAAAATGAATAACTGCATCAAATTTTGAAGTTTGAAATAGTTTATTCAAACCATCAAAATCAAGTAAATCTAATTTGTGAAAAACAGGTTTTACTTTAGTTATTTTTTCTATTTGGTCAAGAATTTCAATTCTGGAATTAACCAAGTTGTCAATAATCGTTACCTCATAACCTTGTCCAATCAATTCCACAACGGTATGAGAACCAATGTATCCCAAACCTCCAGTTACCAATATGTTTTTCTTTTTACTCATACTCTGAGGTCTAAATTAGATAATTTTTAATCTTTAACCACTTCGAAATCAATTTTTTCTGAATTCCCCAACTCATCAATAATTTTTAAAGAATATTTTCCTTTGTTTAGTTTCACATCCATTTGATGAATATGGGTAGTACTTCCTAAATATTTATCATTCAAATGCCAAAATAATACAGACTCACTATCTCTATGCAACGCTTCTAAAACAATACTGGATTGTTCGCCTGATTCTGTGAGACTTACTACAACTTTGCTTTCATTTTTTGGATAAAGAATCGAAAGTTGTTTGAGTTCGTCTTTTACGTCACAATCTTCTCTAAAAGATGGGATTTCAGAATAAGTTGGAGTTCGCTTTTGGTAGTAATATGCTGCTTTGGGAGGAAGCGAAAACCATGTTTTTTTCTTCATCTTAGAAACTGGATAACAATCACTTGTAACCCTTTTTTTTCCTGATTCCTCCAAAAATATAGTTTTGTGAAAAGGGCACAATCCAGTGGACTTACTTTCATTTGGAATTAATTGAACTTTTGAATCAGGACAAAGGTCATTGGCTTTATATCCGCTTTGAACACATATTTTTTCTTTAACAAACTCATCTTGAGGAGGTTCGTACCATTCCGATTTTGGCAGCAATCCAAACACATCAAACAATAAAGGAGCTGCAGCCTCCACTCCAATTATACCTGGCCGGCCTTCTCCATCTGCGTTGCCAACCCAAACTCCAACAACATATTCTTTGTTTAAACCAACCGCCCAAGCATCTCGAAATCCATAACTTGTGCCTGTTTTCCATGCAATCCGTTGGGTTGTGCTAAACTCCTCCCAGTTTTTATCCTTATTTGGACGCACTACTTTTTGCATAGCTTCCAATGCAAACCAAGCTGCTGAAGGTGAAATAGAAGGAGCATTCTCTTTTGCCAACTTTGAACTAAATCCTGAAAAAGTAACATTGGTTAAGGAATCATATTCGGGAAATTGTGAAACGGAGCGACTCACTTTGCCATACATTGAAATTAAATCTAATAATGTAACCTCACAACCTCCAAGAATTAATGAAAGCCCATAATGATTAGCGGGTTTATTGAGAGTTGTCATTCCTATATGATCAAGTTTGGAATGGAATTTCTGAATCCCATAATCCCTTAACATTCGTACAAAAGGAACGTTCAAAGATTTGCTCAATGCTTCATTTGCAGGAACAATCCCAGCATATTTCTGGTTGTAATTTTCTGGAGAATAACCTGCCATTGAAGTAGGCACATCATAAATAACTTGTTTAGGAGTAATAATACCATCCTCCAACATAAATCCATATAAAAAGGGTTTCAAAATTGAACCTGAACTCCGCAGAGAAGTTATAATATCCACACTCCCTCCATGTTCCTTCTCTTTAACAGAAGTATTCCCAACATACCCAATTATTCTTCCCGTTTTTATTTCTCCCACAACTACTGCCGCATTATAAATATTATTGGTTTTTAATTTTTGATGATGAATCTCAACAATATCCAACACTCTTTTCTGAAAATCACTATTTATAGAAGTGACTACTCTTTTTCCTTTTTTGGAAACCAAAGATTTGTTCATCAAATGAACTGCGAGCTGAGGAAGAGGTTTGGGATTACTTGGCAAGGGTTCTTCTTTTGAAATTTCGAGAGTTTCTTTATCAATTTTTCCTTGATTAAAAAGCCGAGTCAATAAGCGATCTCGTTTATCTTTAAGAGCACTCCTGTTTTTACCTACGTGAATTAAGCTGGGTGCATTTGGAAGCACAGCAAGTGTTGCTGATTCTGCCCAAGATAGTTCGAAAGGACTTCGTTGAAAATAACGCCAAGATGCTGCTTCCAATCCCACAACATTCCCTCCCATTGGAGCATGAGAAGCATACAAAGTGAGTATTTCATCTTTTGTGAGTTTGGCTTCCAATCGAGTAGCCCATATCATTTCAATCAGTTTTTGATAAATGGTTCTCGATTTGTTTCTCGACATTCGTATCACTTGCATGGTGATAGTGCTTCCTCCACTTACTACTTTTCCATTGGATACATTTTGTTTAATTGCACGAGCAATTCCTCTTGCACTCACTCCGATATGCGAATGGAAAGTTCTGTCTTCAAACTCTACAATTGCCTCTTTGAATTTAGTTGGAATTGAATCACTCAAAGGAAAACGCCATTGTCCATCCTCGGCAATCTGTGCATTGAGTAGTTTTCCACTTTCATCAACTAATACAGTACAAGTAGGTTTTTGAAACAATTCCTTTGGTAAACAATTCCACCACCAAATAAATAGAATAAAAAAAAACGCTAATATATAATACTTGCGTTTTTTTATAAATCGTCCTATTTTTTTAAAAAGTTTTTTCAATGGAATTAAAGATAAATTTTTACTCTCCTCAATCCTTTAAACTTACTTTCTGCTGAAAATATTATATTTCAATATACAATAAATTGCTCTGAACCCATCTTTCCATCCTATGTGCTTCCCTTCTTCATAAGTTCTTCCATAATATGAAATTCCTACTTCGTATATTCTGATGTCTTTTACTCGCGATAGTTTAGCAGTTAACTCAGGTTCAAATCCAAATCTTTGCTCTTTTAAATTAAGCGATTGAGCAATGTCTGTTCTCACCAATTTATAACAAGTTTCCATATCTGTTAGATTAAGATTGGAGAACATGTTGGATAATTTCGTTAAAAATTTATTTCCAATAGAGTGCCAGAAAAATAAAATTCTATGCGGATTTCCTCCCATAAATCTTGATCCATATACTACATCAGCAAATCCATTAACAATAGGTTTCAGTAAGTCGTTATACTCTTCTGGGTCATATTCTAAATCAGCATCCTGAATAATTAAATATTCACCTGTAGCTTCTTTAATACCTCTGTGAAGAGCTGCTCCCTTCCCCATATTTTTTTCTTGATGATAAAACTGAATATTCATATCCTCATTTTCTTTCTGATAATTTTCCACTGCTTCCACAGTGTTATCAGTCGAAAAATCATTTACGATAATTATCTCCTTATTAATTCCGTTTAGCAATTCCACCTTTTTTACTTTATTCAAAATATGGTGTATTGTTGCTCCCTCGTTATAAGCAGGAATGATAATTGAAAGTTTGTTGAAATCCATAGTAATATTCTACCTTAAAGTGCAAATATAAGAATTGCATATAGATTTGAAGTAAAAAAGAAAAAATCTAACTCAATCTCTCTTTTTCTTTCGGGTTAATGGATAAAATATTTGCCCAAAAAATGTAGACGGAAATTCATCCATATCATCAAAACCTAACTCTATATCTCTCCCATCTTCAGGGATATAATTAGTTCTGAAAATATAATCCCAAATACTCAGACTAATCCCAAAATTAGCTCCTTTTGAGTGTTCAGCTGGCAATACTTTTGAGTGATGCCAAATATGCATTCTTGGATTATTCAATATGTATTTTAAAGGACCATAATCCAAATCAATGTTAGCATGATTGAGATGACCAATAGCGATATTGATATAATAAATCACAAAAACACTACTGGGATCAAATCCGCCTATCAACAACCACATGATGTATTTTGCGGGTTGGTAAAACAAGGTCTCCATCCAGTGATAACGTAGGTGTGCAGCAAATCCCATTTCCTCAACAGAATGGTGCACTTTATGAAATTGCCACAAAAAATCAAACCTATGCAACGTAACATGCACAAGCCATTGTACAAAATCCATAGCTAAGAAGAATATGATTATCTGACTCCAATAAGGCAATTCTCCTAACTTAAACAATGAAATAACTTTGGCATCACCACCCAATAATTCATCAAATGTGTTGGAAGTTAATACTGCTAAACCAGCAAAAAATATCAATTTAAAAATGTAGAAGTTAAAGAACATATAAAATGTATCTAACCAAAAGTCTTTTCGAATTATTGACTGTTTTTTTCTCCACGGAAATGCAATTTCTAACCCCCAAACTAAGAGAGATAAAATAACTAACCACCAAAAATAATTTACATACCAAGTTGGGGTAGTAAATGTAATTTCACTCCAGAAATACGAACCAAAATTTTTGAGAGATTCAATAAAAGTATTAAGGTATTCCATGAATTTTATTTTAAACTAAATTAAACAAAAATTGGAACGAAAACTGAAATACTTACTTACCAAAAGTGACTACAAAGCAAACTGTAAATAAATAATTCCAAAAACCAAAATAAGAATGATAATCAACATTCGATTGGATTTTGAATTTCCTTCTGAGCGAAATTTATTTAAGCTTTGATTCCTTTTCAACTCCACCTCTTTGGCATATTTACTCTTAAAATCAAAAGATTCTGAACGTAAATATTCTCCTTCTTCCAATTGAGCTTCCTTTATTTTTCGTTCTCGCTCAATTTTTCGTTCGTCATAGTATACTGGAGTATATCCAAATTTATTGGGTTTGGGCTGTTTAAAAAATCGGTTAAATAACATAATACTAAGGTATCAAATTATTTATAAAAAATAAAGGGTAAATTATTTATAGGTTTAATTACTAAAAGATTGGAGGTGTTAATACTGATAGTTTGGTACAAATTGTAAAATCCCAACAGTTTCTTATCTTTGTTTGCAACAAAAATCAATAAAAAATGAAATTAAAATCAATTATATTAATTGGAGCAGTCGCAGGATTTTTATACTCATGCGAAACTACCGAAAAAAGCAACAAACGAGAAGTTGTTAACTCTTCGTTTGAACTTGTGAAATTTGATAACTCTGGAGAGTTTTCCTATGCAGTAGATAAATTTGCTGATATTGAAGTAATTCGATACAAAATTCCTTCGTGGGACAAACTAACGTTGAAACAAAAGAAATACGCTTATTATTTAACTATGGCAGGTTATGCAGGTCGTGAAATTATTTATGACCAAAATTACCGTCATAACCTTTCTATTAAAAGGGCCCTTGAAAAAATTTATACGAATTATGTAGGAGACAGAGAGAGTGAAGATTTTCAAAACTTCACAACTTATTTGAAAAGAATATGGTTTGCCAATGGAATTCATCATCATTATTCCAATGATAAATTTAAAGCAGAGTTTAGTGAAGAGTTCTTAAACGCGGCTTTGGACTCAGTGAGTGCAACTCTTTCTGATGAAGCTAAAAAAGCAATATTTGATGAGAATTATGATGCTAAAAAAGTAAATCTTTCTAAGGATGTAGATTTGGTAAATGCTTCAGCAGTTAATTTTTATGCACCAGAATTAACTCAATCAGAAGTTGAAGGTTATTACAAATCAATAATTGACACTACGAATCCTACTCCAGTTGAGTATGGATTAAATTCAAAATTAGTTAAAGATGAAAATGGAACTATTTCTGAAAAAAGATACAAAGTTGGCGGAATGTATGACAAAGCCATAGTGGAAATTGTAGGATGGTTAGAAAAAGCAATGGAAGTTGCAGAAAATGACGGTCAAGCTCATGCACTTGCTTTATTAATAGATTATTACAAAACTGGCGATCTTAAAACTTGGAGTGAATACAACATTGCTTGGGTTGGTGTAACGGAAGGTGATATTGATTACATCAATAGTTTTATTGAGGTGTATAATGACCCAATGGGATACTCTGGCTCTTTTGAAACTGTGGTAGAATTAAAAGATTTCAAAATGACAGATATCATGTCTGTGGTTGCAGATAATGTTCAATGGTTCGAAGACAATGCACCATTAATGCCGGAGCACAAGAAGAAAGAAGTTAAAGGAGTTTCTTACAAAGTTGTTGATGTTGCTGGTGAAGCTGGAGATGCTTCTCCTTCTACTCCAATTGGGGTTAACTTGCCTAATGCTAACTGGATAAGAACGATGCACGGTTCAAAATCTGTTTCTCTTGGAAACATTATCTCTGCTTACAATGAAGCCGGAGGAAGTGGAATACTTACTGAATTTGCGAATGACAGCACTGAGATTGCATTAAGCAAAGCGCACGGAAAATTAGCTGGAAAAATGCATACAGCTCTGCACGAGGTTGTAGGACATGCTTCTGGACAATTAAATCCTGGGGTAAAAACACCAAAAGAAACGCTGAAAAACTATTCTTCTACCTTAGAAGAAGCAAGAGCTGATTTAGTTGGATTGTATTACATTATGGATACAAAATTGGTTGATTTAGGATTAATCGAATCCTTGGATGTTGGAATTGCAGAATATGATGGATACATCAGAAATGGGATGATGACTCAATTGTCTCGATTGGATTTGGGAGCTGATATTGAAGAAGCACACATGAGAAACCGTCAGTTAGTTGCTTCTTGGGCTTTTGAAAAAGGTGCTGCAGACAATGTAATTTCTAAAGTAGTAAGAGATGGAAAAACTTATTTTGAAATCAATGACTACGTTAAATTGAGAGACTTGTTTGGACAACTTTTAAAAGAGATTCAAAGAATAAAATCGGAAGGTGATTATGAAGCCGGGAAAAACTTGGTTGAAGGATACGGAGTTAAAGTGGACCAAGCTATTCACAAGGAGGTTCTTGCAAGAGTTAAACCACTAAACATTCAGCCTTACAGAGGATTTGTAAACCCTAAAATTGTTCCTTTGACAAATGATGAAGGAGAAATCACTGATTTCAAAATTGAATACCAAAACTTTGATGAACAAATGTTGGAATATGCCAAGCGATTTGCATACTTGCCAGATTATAACTAAAAGATAATTTCTTGATCTTAAAGCATCATTCTTAATTGAATGGTGCTTTTTTTATTGTCTGTTATATAAGTTGTTTTAAAAACATTGTCATTCCAAACTTGATTTGGAATCTAATATTTTACGAGAAAAACATGGATCATTTTTTTGAAATTTGAAATAAAAGTTCAGAACATAAGATTCCAGCTCGAAATCTGGAATGACAGAGAAAGAAAAAACTTTTCACTACTAACTAATTACTTTTTACTCTTTTTAAAAACCCTCTCAACATTTTCTTAAACCATTTAACAAGTTTTAAATTGTAAAATCAAACCTTTTACTATTTTTACTTAACTAAAAATTACACTATGATTTTTGAAGCCAAAAACATTTCTAAATCTTATCACAATCATGTGGCACTTAACGATGTAAGTCTCGAAGTTGAGAAACAATCTATATTTGGTCTATTAGGCCCTAATGGAGCTGGCAAGACCTCATTAATTCGAATCGTCAATCAAATTACTGCTCCCGATTCTGGAGAGATAATTATTAACGGAGAAAAATTAAGCCCCAAACACATTGAGGACATTGGATATTTGCCAGAGGAAAGAGGATTGTATAAAAAAATGCAAATTGGTGAGCAAGCCATGTATCTTGCCCAACTCAAAGGAATGAGTAAAAATGATGCAAAAAGAGAATTAAAACTATGGTTTGAAAAATTTGAGATTGGAAACTGGTGGAACAAAAAAGTTGAAGAGTTATCAAAAGGAATGGCTCAAAAAGTTCAGTTTATTACAACTGTTCTTCACAAGCCAAAAATTCTTATTTTGGATGAACCCTTCAGTGGATTTGATCCTATCAATGCCAACTTAATCAAAAGCGAAATCATGCAATTGAAAGAGGAAGGTGCTACCATATTTCTTTCCACCCACAACATGGGATCTGTAGAAGAGATTTGTGACAATATTGCTCTTATCAATTCATCGAAAAAAGTATTGGATGGAAAAGTTTCTGATATTAAAAAGGAGTTTAGTAAAAACATGTATGAAATTGATTTCAAAGGAAATATGATTGGTTTTGCAAATGCACTTTGGACTAATTTTGAATTGATTGAAAAAGAATCATTTGATAACGAAAACCACAGAGCTACTGTAAAAATTCTGGGAGATAATTCATTAAATAACTTACTTTCTACTTTAATTAAAGAAGATGTTCAGCTAAAACAAGTGAATGAGATTATCCCAACTATGAGCGAGATATTCATTGAAGTGGTAGAGAAAAACAACGAATTAATTGGTTAAAAAACATTGAATTATGAGTAAGACAAGATTAATTATAAAGAGAGAATATTTAACAAGAGTAAAAAAGAAGTCGTTTATTCTGATGACGGTTCTTGGTCCAATTCTATTTGCTGGTTTCTTTGCTGCAATTGTTCTTTTGGCGATGCCAAAAGACAAAGACTATAAGATTTTGGTTGTTGATGAAACTGCCGTGATGTTAGAAGGAATGCAATTAATACAATTGGAGGAAAGATTAAAAAAAGAAAAAAGCAAGAAACACTCCATTGATAAAGTAAAAGAAACAAAAAAAGAAAAATACCAATTAATTCCGGGTGGTACGAATAGAATTTCAGCAATTAAAGAATTTAAAAAAGAAGATTCTGAATATGACTACATGGTTCTTCTTCCTGAAAACATAGTTTCAAGATCAGATATGAAAGCTAATTTATATTATAAAAAGGCACCAAATTCACCAACAGAAATCAAAATTAATAGTTTAATAAATGGCGCAAGAGAAAATCTTTTATTACTAAAAGTGGGATTAAATAAAGCTAAGTATGATTCTATTAAAACTAAAGTTGGGCTTACTCCTCTTGCTATTTCAAACATTGATGAAAACGGACTCAAAATTGAAGATAAAGCTGAATTTAAAGCTGCTGCATATGCTGGATTCGTCTCTTCTATTTTAATTTTTATGTTCATACTTACCTTTGGGATGCAAGTAATGCGTGGAGTTATTGAAGAGAAGACAAGCAGAATTATAGAAGTAATAATTTCATCCGTGAAACCCTTTCAAATTATGATGGGAAAAATAGTTGGAGTAGGATTAGTAGGATTAACTCAATTTATTTTTTGGATTATTCTTACTGGAATTTTGGTACTTGTAATCACTCCTTTTTTAGGACTTGACACCTCTCCTGATGTAGTTGCAGAAATGACTTCCACAGAATTAATGAAAGCTGGAGAAGGAACAGTTAATGAAATGTTTTCTATGATAAGTAGTTTACCGTGGTTTGCTATGATTTCTTCATTTTTAGTCTACTTCCTTGGAGGTTATTTATTGTATTCGTCACTATACGCAGGAATTGGAGCAGCAGTAGATAGTGAAACCGATACACAACAATTTTTAGTACCAGTAATGATTCCATTGATGTTGGGACTGTATGTTGCTCAAATTTCGGTAATGACAAACCCCGAAGGACCAGCAATGTTTTGGCTTTCTATAATCCCATTTACATCACCAGTTGTAATGCCTATCAGAATAGCCATGGAATCCGTTGAATTATGGGAAGTACTTCTTTCAATTGGAGTGTTAATACTAACCTTCATTGGGGCAACTTGGCTTGGTGGAAAAATATATCGAACTGGAATATTGATGTACGGAAAAAAGGTTTCTTACAAGGAATTGTTTAAGTGGCTTAGGTATTAAAAAACTAATAAAGATGGACAGTTCAATTGACAATGGAGGATTAACTCATATAAGATATGCTCATAAACATTATCCGAGAATAGTTGAACTTAAATGTAAGAAATGTAATTCTAAAATAATTGCTACTAATCAAAATGTACCTATTGAAACCGACTATTTTATTGACTTTTCTGACTTTGAAAAAAAATGGAGTCTTGTTTGTCTGAATTGTACTTTTCGGGCAGAATTAAATTGGGAAAAACTTAAGGAGTTTAACTTTTGGTTAA